>CAZGYL010000058.1:0-14039 GCA_964529985.1 uncultured Planctomycetia bacterium
GCGAAAGATCAATGTCGTACGTAGGGTTTCGGCTGAGCGCGCCTCTCGGCATTTCGGATCTATAATTGGTTGCCTCTTCGCAAGCAAAACTAATACAGGTTAAGTTGTCTTTTGTCCGGTCGTACTCGCATCTAGGAAACGGATATATCAGAGGCTCTTGTAGAACTTAATGGAAGGACAATAATGGGGTCCGAAATGGAGTTCTCAGAGCTTGACAGCCAAAACGCCCCAAAAAGATGTCGTTCGCAGATGAGAAATTTACTAACGCGGTGAAAGAAAAAGCAATCTCGCACAAGAGCGCCGAATCCCCCGCAGAGAAAATGATTCCCAACACCTAAAGAGGGAGCTCTTTGAGCGCAGTGTGCTCAGAAAGTTCTGGGGGCGGAACCAAAGTCGCCTCAAAGCCTTCACGCCTTACGCGCTCGCAGGTGGCCTCCCCCAGACACCACACCTTGCCGCGGAAGGCGGAGCGGCCGTATATGCCGGCATAAACGCGTACTGCAGAAGGACTTACGAAATAAATCACATCAAAAGGAGGCAGGGGCCGTCCGAGCTCGGGGTGAGGAATCAAACGCGCGAGGTTGACTCGGGTGACCGAAGCTCCACCTGCACGGGCCGACCTCCCGAGCCCGGTTATCGCGTGAATACCCGAAATGTAAAGGAGCCGCTTTCCGCTGAGCTTGCCACCGAAAGCGGATAGGACCGATCCGGCCTGCGGTGCTTCGGCCAGCGAGTCGGGCCGAAGGCCGTATTCGGCAAGTCTTGAGGCCGAACTCCGACGCGCTGCAATCAAGTGGGTTGACGCGAAAATGCGCGCATCAAAACCTATTTTTCTAAGGTTTTGGAAGAATATATCTACAGCCGTAGGATCTGCAAAGATCGTAGCTGCAAATCGGCCGCAACGAAGTTCTTGGGCTGCTGCGGTTATCTGACGGAGAGCGGTTCTGCGTTCTATGATTTTGTGGGCCGGCCAGTGAAGGAGCTCACCTAAAGATCTGAAACGCGTCGGATCGGTGCCTGTAAAGAGAATTGTAGGCCGCTTTGGTGAGACAGGGAGCGCCGCCGGACCCACAGCCACCAAAGCCGGAGGTTTGACCGAAAAAGCTTCGGCTTTCTTTGCAAGCTTAGCAAGCGGAGCGGATATTCGTCGTTCCCACGGGAGACCCGCGCGTTCAATAACGCAAGAAGGAGTGCGGGGCGCAAAGCCTTTTCGCAGGAGCTCTGAGGTAAGAGATTCGAGTGAAGCGGCTCCCATGAGGAAGAGCAAGCTGTCTGCTTGGGGGAGTTTGTCATTCACCCGCCCCCCTGCGACCCGGGCGCTTGTAACAGCAAAAGACCGGCCGGAAAGGCGGCGGCTTACAGGTCGACCTGAAAGGGTAAGAGCGGCTGTCGCCGAACTGAGCCCTGGAACCACCTCCCAGTTTGCACCCAGGTTTTCGACAATCGGGATTTCCTCGGTCAGGCAGGCGAATACGCCGGGGTCTCCGTTCTTAAGGCGTGCAACGCTTTTTCCGGCCCGCAGGGCCTCGGTAAGCGAACTCTGCAGCACTCTGAGCCTTTCTTTCCGGGAGCCCTCCGGCAGGTGAACGATCTCAGCTTCCTGCGGAAAAAGATTCTTCTCTGCAAACATCTCAACAGGAACGAGGTAATCCGCGATTACGACTTGTGCCTGCTTGAGTACCTCTTTTGCGCGTAACGTAATAAGGTCCGGGGCACCCGGGCCGGCTCCCACAAACCAGACGACCGGTTGAGGGTGGGCAGGGTGCAGGTCGGAGGAGGCAGGAGAATGCAGGAAGACTCTTTCGATTGCGTCGCGCAGCCTTACGGCTTCGGGGAGCGCGTTACCCGAAGAGGTTACTGCAACCTTCAGGGAGTTGATGGAAGTGCAGGCCGGGAAGATGACATTTGAGGAAGCCGCGTCTGAGGCGTTACAGTGCAAGATATTTTTTTCAGCCGCTTGTTTCGAAATGCGCCGGTTGAGCTCCTTGTCGGACGTTGCCGCAACAACGAGGTGCACGCCTTCGAGATCCTGAGGCCGGTAAGCGCGCAGGCACAGTTTGATCTTTCGGCTTTGGGCAAGGAAGTGAAGCCCAGGAGTCGCCCGCGGTGCTACTACCTTTACCTGCGCCCCTGCATTTAGAAGTGATTCCGCTTTTCGGGTTCCCACAGCTCCCGCTCCTACAACAAGGCACCGGAGATTCTTGAGCTTCAGGGCAAGGAGGGTGAACGGGTTCTCGTTCTCGGGTTGTGCAGGGGTCATATCTGGTACTCCGGTTCCCGGGCTTTTCCAAAGGAGATACGGTTCCAAAGGCGTTCATGGAGGATATAAACGCCGATCTTAAGGAGCGAATCGACCAGACCGATTGTCGCCGCATAGCGGAAGCGGCCTGTTATGAAGTAGGCCACAGCTCCAGTTACCAATGTGGCCAGGAGACGCCAACTGAGGGCTTTAGCGATGCTGCGCTTGTAGGTTTCCGCCACGTTCGGCCCTCTGCTTTAAGGGTAAGAGACTTGAGCGGATCCATTTGTCGAGAACATCGATCGATCTACTATACTATAGGGCGGCGCTTGGAATTACAACCCCTTTTCCGGGGGACTTGACGGCGCCTGGGTTTCGTGGGATACTATTATGTCGATTATATCGATAGATAAAGTCGCTACAAATAAGTCTGCACAGGAGGCTCCCATGGATCGGCATGCGCGCGAGCTCCTCGAAGAGGCCCGGCTTCAGGTCAAAGGAAAAGGCCCTGAGGAGGTCCTGAGGTGGGCTTACCGGACCTTCGGACCGAAGGTGGCGTTCGCGACGTCGTTGGGTCTTGAGGATCAGGTCCTCACGGACATGATCGCCCGCACGGCGCCCAGGATACCTATTTTCACCCTGGATACCGGAAGGCTCTTCCCTGAAACCTACGACCTCATCGAGCGCACGTGCCGGCAGTACGGCCTCCACATTCGTGTCTGCTTTCCTGAGGCCGCGCGGGTCACCCGCATGGTGGAAGAGCACGGAATAAATCTTTTCCGAAAGAGCGTTGAATTGCGTAAGCTCTGCTGCCGGGTCCGGAAGGTCGAGCCGCTGAAGAAAGCACTTGCAGGACTTGAGGCATGGATCGTCGGGTTGCGTTCGGGCCAGGCTGCAACCCGCAGCGTAGTTAAGGTCGTAGATTGGGACGAAGCCAACGGCCTCCTTAAGATCAGCCCTCTTGCCGACTGGAGCCTCGAAGATGTCTGGCGGTACATAAGAGCGCGTAATGTGCCCTATAACCCGCTTCACGACCGCGGCTTCCCCAGCATAGGCTGCGCTTGCTGCACACGCGCCGTCCGTCCCGGTGAGGACATTCGTGCGGGCAGGTGGTGGTGGGAGCTGCCCGAGCACCGCGAGTGCGGCCTGCATACCGGTCAGGCAGCCCGAGAGGAGGCCTGAGTATGGATCACCTTGATCAGCTTGAAACCAAGAGCATCTACATTTTGCGGGAGGCCTACCGCCGCTTTAAGAATCTCTGCATGCTTTGGTCGATAGGCAAAGACTCGACGGTGCTTCTTTGGCTTACCCGCAAGGCTTTCTTCGGTCACGTTCCTTTTCCTCTCGTGCATATCGACACCTCATTCAAGATCCCGGATATGATCCGATACAGGGATTCCTTAGCACGAAAATGGCACCTTGACATGATCGTAGGTATAAACAAGGCCGCCCTTGAGGAGGGGAGAACGTTTCCCGCCGGAGCACTCACGCGCCTTCAGTGCTGCAAGCTGCTTAAGAGCGAGGCGTTGAAGCATACCCTCTCGGGTGAATGGCCGCGCTTGCGGTTAAACCACGAAACGGGGAAGTACGAAGAAGACTCCGGCAGAGAACCTTTCACAGGAGTTATCGTGGGGGTCCGCGCGGACGAAGAAGGGTCGCGCTCCAAAGAACGTTATTTTTCACCGCGCGACCAGCGAAACGACTGGGACGTTGACGATCAGCCGCCCGAACTTTGGAACTACTACAACACGGACTTTGCACCCGGAACCCATATAAGGATCCACCCTTTGCTCGACTGGACGGAAATAAACCTCTGGGAATACATAGCCAGGGAAGAAATCCCGGTCATTGATCTTTATTTTGATCGGGGCGAGGGGAAGCGCTACCGCTCTCTCGGCTGCGCGCCTTGCACCGAGCCCGTGGAGAGCACAGCGCGCAACGCTTGGGAGGTGTTGGAAGAGCTTCGAAGCGGCAAGTTCAAGAACGTGGCCGAGCGCTCCGGCCGGGCGCAGGACGCAGAGGACGGCGGAGGATTGGAGACCCTTCGAAGAGAAGGATACATGTAAAGGGAGGGTGAAGGTGAAAGCAACGGCTTTGGACGGGACGGCCCGTGCAACCGAACAGGTGCGGATTGTCGTCGTCGGTCACGTAGACCACGGAAAGAGCACGGTTATCGGGAGGCTTCTGGCTGATGCAGGCGCTTTGCCCGAGGGAAAGCTGAGTCAGGTCCGTGAACTGTGCCGCCGGACCTCCCGCCCCTTCGAGTACGCTTTTCTGCTCGACGCACTCCAGAGTGAGCGCGACCAGGGCATTACCATCGACACGGCAAGGTGCTTCTTCAAAACGGCCGACCGCACGTATTTGATAAACGATGCTCCCGGTCATGTTGAATTCCTCAAAAACATGGTCACCGGAGCGGCCGGAGCCGACGCAGCTCTTCTTGTCATTGACGCTGCAGAAGGGATACAGGAGAACTCCAAGCGCCACGGCTATGTCGTATCCATGCTGGGAATCCCGCAGCTTGCGGTTGTCGTAAACAAACTTGACTTGGTGGGCTACAAGAAGGAAGTGTTTGACGCTATAGCTTCACAATACGCCGACTTTCTGGGCCGTTTGGGTATAAAGCCCGTGGCTTTCATACCTGTAAGCGCAAGGCACGGCGTCAATGTGGTAAAGCGCAGTAGGCGCACCGCCTGGTACAAAGGGCCGACCGTACTTCAGCAGATAGAGCATTTTGAAAAAGCGCCTTCTAATATCGAAGGCCCTTTCCGCATGCCGGTCCAGGATATCTACCGGTTTACAGGAGGCGGGGACAACCGGCGTATTGTTGCAGGCACGATCGAATCGGGAATGATTCGTCCGGGCGTCGAAGTTATTTTCTATCCGTCGGAGAAGCGCTCCCGCGTCAAGACGATTGAGATCTTCGGTGTGCCGCAGGTCCAGGAAGCCTGCGCCGGCCAGGCAGTGGGGTTTACGCTCACAGAGCAGATTTACGCGCGGCCGGGTGAGGTGATGTGCCGCAGCGACCAGCCCCCCCCTCAGGTGGGCCGCCGCTTTCGGGCTACGGTCTTTTGGCTCGGCCGCGCTCCAATGATAAAGGGCAGGCAGTACAAGCTTAAGCTGGGCACGGCTCAGGTGCCTGTGGTGCTTGCTGAAGTTATGCAGGTCCTTGATGCGTCGGAGCTCAGCAGCGTCCAGGGTAAAGACCAGATAGACCGGCACGACGTGGCTGAATGCATTCTGGAGACCTTCAGACCGGTGGCTTTTGACCGCCGCGCTGAGATCGAGGCCACCGGAAGGTTCGTTATTGTGGACGGATACGATATCGCAGGCTGCGGTGTGGTCCTTGACGCAGTAAGCGTAGGCGTCTCGGTGCTGGAGGAACAGGTCCGCAGCCGCGAATACTCCTGGGACCAAGGTTTGATAACCGCTTCAGCCCGAGCCGCCAGATTCGGGCATTTCGGGAAGTTTATCGTGTTTACAGGACAGCCGGGCTCAGGGAGAACCGCTTTGGCCAAGCAGGTCGAAAAGGAGCTTTTCCGGCGGGGATGCCTGACATACTACCTTGGAATAGGAGACCTGCTTGACCGCTTTGGGGAAGGCTTCTCCGGGGTTCCCGACCGCGATGCCCATCTGCGGCGGCTGGGGGAGCTGGCCCGAATACTTACCGGTGCCGGTATTCTGTTCATAACCACGCTCACCGACGTGGACGACTTCGATCTGGAGATCCTCAGAAAGATCAACGAGCCGAACGAGCTTTTTGTGGTCAACCTCGGGGAAAACATATTCTCGCGGTTCCCTCCGGACCTCACGCTCCCGCCGAAACCGGATCTGAAAAAGGCGGTCCGGAAGATAACCAAGGCGCTCGAGTCCCGCAACGTACTCATCGAGTACCAGATTTAGTCGTCCGATTCTTGCCTGAGGCGGGCCCTGCGGGTGCGTGACCGGCGGCCGGCCGCTTTTCCCTTCTTTTTCAAGGCCGGTTTTCCAGGAGAGCCCTCCGGAAGGTATACTTCGTTAAAGGCCTGCCGGCGGGGTAGGCCTTTGGGGTGCTGAAGACACAGGAGGTCGCGCCATGGATCGACGGCCTATGCAGCCTTTTGAGCGCAAGCGCGTGCTTGTAACCGGCGGAGCGGGTTTCTTAGGCTCGCACCTCTGTGAGGAGCTCATCGACCGGGGGTGCGACGTCCTGTGCGTTGATAACTTCTTTACCGGCACAAAGGACAATATAAGCCACCTGTTGGGGGAGCCGAAATTCGAGCTTCTCAGGCACGATATCACCTTCCCGCTTTACGTCGAGGTCGATGAAATCTACAACCTGGCGTGTCCCGCCTCCCCGATTCACTATCAGTTCGACCCGGTACAGACCACAAAGACAAGCGTTCACGGTGCGATCAACATGCTCGGCCTTGCAAAGCGTACCAAGGCGAAGATCCTCCAAGCCTCAACGAGCGAGGTCTACGGCGACCCGCAGGTGCACCCGCAGGTGGAGAGCTACTGGGGCAACGTGAACCCGATCGGCGAGCGTTCCTGCTACGACGAAGGCAAGCGTTGCGCTGAGACTCTGTTTTTCGATTATCACCGCCAGCACCGCCTGCGGATAAAGGTTGCCCGAATCTTCAACACCTACGGGCCGCGCATGCACCCGAACGACGGCAGGGTGATCTCGAACTTCATCATGCAGGCCCTTCAGGGAAAGGACATAACGGTTTACGGCGACGGGTCGCAGACCCGATCATTCTGCTTTGTAACCGATATGATCGACGGGCTCATACGGCTTATGAACTCGCCGGACGATTTCACCGGTCCGGTGAACCTCGGAAACCCTCATGAAGTTACGATCCGCGAGCTCGCCGAGAAGATAATCGCTCTTACGGGAAGTTCCTCGAAGATAGTCTCAAAACCGCTGCCGCAGGACGATCCGAAGCGGCGCCGCCCTGATATCACGCTTGCCAGGGAACGGCTGGGCTGGCAGCCCACCGTGCCCCTTGAGGTCGGGCTGGTTCAGACGATCGCGTACTTCGAGGAAAGGCTGCGGCGCATGGACGCTCCACAGCAGTAAGGGACGACGGTGGTGATCCTCTTCGAGGCGGCTGCAGTGGATCCGGGTGCATGAAACGAGCGCTTTTCGTAGCCTATCCGTTTCCCCCCACAGGCGGAGCGCCCGTACGCAGGACGCTTAAGTTCTTGAAGTTCCTGGAACGCTACGGCCGGAGCGCTTCGGTTCTGACGGTCAAGGAGGAATTCGCGCGCCACCCGGATCCACAGCTTTTGGCCGAGGTCCCCCGGCATTGCCGGGTACACCGGACCGCAAGCCTGGGGGTCTTTTTCAAGCAGGGGGAGATGGCATCGCTCAGGCGCAGCGCGTCTTCGGAGGCAGGATCCCTCCGTGCGTTGCTGAAGCGGCTGCGGTCGATCGGCGGATTCTTTGCAATCCCTGAGGCCTATATACTATGGGCTCCTTTCGCGCTTCGTACGGGTCTTAAGGTTGCGGCTCAAGAGCGCTGTGCGGTTATCTACGCTACAGGCCCGCCGTTTACCGATTTCCTGGTCGGAGCCTTGCTTAAGAGGTGGACGGGCAGGCCCCTTGTTGTGGATTTCCGCGATGCGTGGATAGCTGAGCCTGCAAAGGTCTGGCCCTGCCTTCTTCGCAAACGCATAGAGGAAAAACTGGAGCGCTTCGTAATACGCAGCGCCGATGCGGTGATTTGCGCCACCGAAGGAGTGACCGAGGATTTTAAACGGCGGTACAAGCGCTTCGGTGAAGAGAAATTTGTTGCGATACCGAACGGCTACGATCCGGACGACTTCTCAGGCGTTCCGCCCGGACCCGGATCCCCCGGGAAGTTCCGCATAGTGCACACAGGGATTCTCAGGCGGGAAAGGACGCCCCGGGAGTTTCTTGCCGCACTCGGCGATTTACTCAGAGAAGAGCCGCGCCTGCGCTCCGTTCTTGAGGTTGTTTTCGTGGGCGATAACCTGCGCTTCAACGATGGCCTTTTCGTTGAAGACTATCTGGATCGTTTCCATTTGCATGACGTTGTGCACTTAACGGGCTTTGTGCCGCGGCGGCGCAGCATCGCCTATCAGAAGAGCGCGGATCTGTTGCTTCTGATTGTGGGAAAGGTGTCGCAGGAGAAGACCCGCACCTACGGCATTGCCGGAAAACTTTTCGACTACATGGTCGCTGGAAAGCCGATACTTGCTGTTGCAGAGCGCGGCCCTGTGCACGAAATCCTAAAGCGTACCGGTTTGGGCGTTGCTGTTGACCCCAACGATTTGCAGGGGCTGAAGAACGTCCTGAAGGACTATGTGGAAGGAAAAGCACCCGGATACCGGCCGAACCCTCCGGAGATAGAAAGGTACCATTTCCACCGACTGACCGGCGAACTTGTCAGAGTTTTCGAGCGGGTTTGCACCCGGCGCTTTGAAACGTAACGTCGGCCTCAGGGACTTCAAGGGCCTTCAAATAGCCGGCGAGCATGCGCTCCAGCTTGGCTTCGCTTTCGTATGTGGCTCGTGCGTTTCGCGAGAGTTTTTCCAGCAGGTCCGGTTCGGAAGCGAGGCGTTGGAGGGTGCGTGCAAGATCTGCAGGATCGCGGCACACGAATCCGTTCTCGCCTGGGTGAAGATAGTAAGCCTCCGGAGCATGTTCTTCGGTCATGGTAAGAACCGGCAGTCCCCAGAAAAAGGCTTCCACAAGGCCCAGGCCCAGGTGCCCCGGAATGCAGAAAACATCCGCCGCGGCGAAAATCTCAGCACAGGCTGCGGGGTCGTAGACGGCGCCGAAGTAACGAACTTTGGGGCAACGCTTCATGCGTGCTGCGATCGGAGGGGTGAGACCCGGACCGACTACTGCAAGAGCCATATCCTTTCTGTCTGCAAGCGGCCCTGAGAACAGATCAAGGAGGACGTCCAAGCGCTTGCGCGGCTCTATTCGGCCGCAGAAAAGAACGACGAAACTCTCCTTGAATCCAAGCTTTCCGCGCAGTACCTGTTTCGGGGTTTTGACAAGCGCGTGGCGGCCTTTCAGGTCCAGAGTGTTGTAGGCGATCGAGACCCTGCGCCTGTGAATCTTCCAGAGGTACCGGAGCTCGTTCGGGCTGTAGAGAATGATCTTATTGAAGAGGAAATGGAGCGTATTGGAAAGGATTATTTCGCTTGCTTTGCCCTTGCGGTTAAGGTTGAGCCCGTGTCCGTAGTAAATGGATTCGGCGCCGCTTAAACGCGCCAGAAGCGGGATCACCGTGTATAGGAAGAGCCCCACATCTCTGCGGTTAAGGAAGCACATCACAAAGGCGGGGCGTAACTTACGCAGTACACGTACGTAGTTGTGCAATGTAAGAGGGAGGCTCAGAGTCTCGAAGCGTACAGTATAGCCGGCGGGGTGGATACCAAGCGGCCATACTACAAGCTTCAGTCCGTGTCGGGCCAGCGCTTCGGACAGCTTGTTGTAAACAGGGACGCGGTAGAAAAGAAGCTTTTGGTGGCAAAAGAGAACGGTCCTGCCTTCAGCCACGGTTCCTTCGGGGTTTGGCCTCCTGGAGCCTGCGTATTTTTTCGGCCAGGACCTTCAGCACGAAAATCGTGTTCGTGACCAAGTAGCGCTTCCACATGCGCCGCGGTTCCTGAAGGAGTCGGAAGAACCACTCCAGGCCCCAGCGCTGCATCCACCGAGGGGCGCGCCGGACCTTTCCAGCAAGCACATCGAAACTTCCGCCGACGCCGTGGCACACCGGAACCCCGAGTTCCTTCAGGTGCGCTCTTATCCATTTTTCTTTCCTCGGAGTGCCGAATCCTACGAAGAGAATGTCGGCCTTTGATTCCCGGATCTGCCGTACGATTTCAGGCTCTTGTTCGGCTGAAAAGTACCCGTTGCGAAAACCAGCCACTTGAAGGCCGGGAGCGCGTTCTTGTGCAACCTGAACCGCTTTTCGGACCACTTCCTCGGTTGCGCCGAAAAAGAAAATCCGGTATCCGCGCCCGGGCGCCTCCTCAATGAGACGGTCCATGAGGTCGGTTCCGTTCACGCGTCCCGGAAGATGGTCACCGAGGAACCTGGAGGCCCACACCACTGGAACTCCGTCGGCAGCCACCAGGTCTGCGGTTGTCACAATACGGCGCAGTTCGGGATCCTTGTCCATGAGAACGAGTTTTGCAGCGTTGACAACAACTATTTGGTGGGGCTTGCGGGACCTTACGAACTGCTCGATTTTCCGGAGCGTCCCCTCGAGGGTTATTTTCGCAATCGGGCACCCAAGCACAAAAGCTGTAGGGACACCGTGCTGGTGTGAGGGAATACGCACTTCTTCGCCGCGCCCGCTTTTTGCGCGAGGCGCGGCGGAAAGCGCTTTTGAGTCTGAGGACGCTTGATTCACAAATTTCTCCACTTTTCGCCGAACCGTTGCGTAAACCACCGCCGAGGAAGGTGTTCCATTCGATTTTAGCGCCCAACCGGTGGCAAGGCGAGCAGCAGCTCCGACTGTACGGACTTGGGGGGGGGATCGAGGCCCTCAGAACAGATTTACCGGAACCCGGAAGGCCGCCTTCCGTGCGGAAACCGACGCTGAATCGGTATCTCTGCTATACTCTGGTGGACGGCCGAGGAGTTTCTCCCAGTCTATTGCGGCTTTACGCCTAGCTGAAACCGGGAGTCGAATGCTCAGGGATCTGCACCTGCTTGTGAAAGTTTTCGGAGCCTGCACGCCGGGCGAGGCGTTCAGGCGTGTCTTTTTGTTCTGCAGCTCCCGCCTCAGAAGACGCCTCGGAAAGGTGTGGAATCGCATGAAAGAGCCGCCCTCTCCCGAGGTCCTCCTGCGTTCCGGCCTCAAAGGAGTGGAGCTCGGGGACCTTCTCAGCCACCTTCGCGAGCGCGGCAACGTTCACTTTTTTGTGGATGAGAAGTCGATACCCGAAAAGGTGAGAACGGTCGCCTCCCTTTTTCCGGAAACAGTGCAAGCCACGTTTGAGGAAGCCGATCGGATCTGCAGCGGTGTTTTCGATTTGCTTGGTTCAGGCCCTGTAAGTCTCGGGATTCCTCCCGACTGGCACCGTGATTTCAAAACCGGCTTCAGGTGGGATCCCGACGCCTTCTCAGGCGACATAGTGACGGTCGACCTTTCGAATGCAGCGGATGTCAAAGTCCCGTGGGAGCTCAGCCGCTTTCAGTTCGTTCCCGCTCTGGGGAAAGCTTTCTGGTTCGCGAAGCTTGGAGTCGGCTCCGGGGGTGCGGCGCCTGAAAGCTACGCGCGGGCGTTTATTACGCTTGTAGAGGATTGGATCGAAAAGAATCCGCCCTACCGCGGTGTGAATTGGACCTGCGCAATGGAGGCGGCTATACGGGTTGTCAACTGGCTGTGGGGGTTCTGGTTCTTCCGCAAAGAGTCGCTTCTTACAAGCGATTTCACAAAGCGGTTTGTTTCCTCGCTTATAGCTCACGGGAGATTCATCGAAAAGAATCTGGAGTACAATCCCCTGGGGCCAAACAACCATTACCTGGCCGATCTGGTGGGGCTTGTGTACCTCGGAGTGTTTTTCCCGGAGCTCACCTACGCGCGGCGGTGGCTTGACTTCGGCCTCAGGGAACTGAAGAGGGAGCTTAAGAAGCAGGTTTATCCGGACGGTGTAGACTACGAGGGCTCGATACCGTACCACAGGTTGGCCCTTGAGCTTTTTCTTTCCCCCTACCTGTTGTGCCGCCTGAACGGCCTGACTTTCCCGCGGTCCTTTGAGGAGCGGTTGAAGGCCATGTTCAGGTTCGTGCACGCTTACACCAAGCCGGACGGGATGGCGCCTCAAATAGGGGATGCAGACGATGGAAGGCTCCACCGCCTCACCTCGGCGCTTTGGGCTGAAGATCGAAGGAGCGATTCTTGGGTGAAGCGGGAGTTTGAGGATCACCGCTATCTGCTTGGTTTGGGCGGGGCGCTCTTCGGTGTGCGCGCCTGGAGTGAGGCGGCGGCGGGCGGTAATGCAGAAGAGGCGGTTTGGCTTGTTTCGGACAGCCTCCGAACCCCACCCCGAAGCAGCGAACCACAAAAGCCGTTGCAATCGGAGGCCTTTCCCCACGGCGGTTTCTACATTATGCGGCACGGTGACCGCTACCTTATTATGGACTGCTTGAGCTTTGATCCGGCCGCTCCGGCCGGCCACCGGCATGCAAGCAGGCTTTCGTTTGAGCTTTGCGTGGGGAAAACAACCTATTTAGTTGATCCCGGCACTTACCTTTACACGGCCTCCGCAGAGTGGCGGAACAGGTTCCGGTCGGCGGCTTATCACAACACGGTGGTTGTGGACGGGGCTGAACCTGACCGTTTCTCAGAAGCCGGTTGCTTCCGCGTGGAAATAAAAGCACGCGTTAAGGTTGAAAACTGGGAGTCAAAGCCCCAGTACGACTACCTTGAAGCTCACCACACAGGCTACATGGATTTGCCTGATCCCGTGCTTCACAAGAGGCGCGTGCTTTTTGTGAAAAAAGGCGGATTCTGGATCGTGCGTGACAGCTTATCAGGTGCAGGCATGCACGTTTTCGAATGGTACTTTCACGCTGCGCCGCTTGTGGTCCGAGCCGCCTCGAGGGATCTGCCGCAAGAGGTTTTCAGGGAGGCTGAGCGGGCGGACAAAAAAGGATTGCTTTCGGGTTTGAGCGCCGAGGCGGCCGGGCGGGCGTTTGAAATCAGCGGCGGGGAAGGGCGTCTTGTTGTCGTGCCTTTGGGCCTCGGTGATCTTCAGGCGGAAGTGCTGGAAGGATGGATATCCCCGAGTTACGGTAGGAAAGTGCGTGCGCCGGTCATCAGGTACAGGGTGCGGAGAACCTGCCCCTGCGAGCTCGTATTTGTGTTGAGGCCCGAATAAGGCCGAAGCTCGGAGAAGTGTGAGCCGGGTGCGAAAGCTGGGAGGGCGGTGTGAGCCTGAGCGGGAGCTGGTACGAAAAAACTTTGCCGGTTGTGATCTTGCTGGTACTTGCAGGCGGAGCGCTGCGGATATACCGATTGGGGCACCAGAGTCTTTGGACCGATGAATTCGCCACGATAAGAGACAGCTCGCTTGAAATAAGCCGGCCTCTGAGGGAAGAGCCTTTTGAGCCTTCTTTCTTCGACCGGCGGATTTGGCGGAATCCTCACGGGCCGCTTTACTACGCCTTCCTGCACCTTTGGGGGCAAGCTGCAGGTGCCGACGAGTTCCTGCTCAGGCTGCTTTCGGCCGTCATCGGTACAGCCACGATTCCCATTGTGTATCTGTTGGCTCGAGCGCTGGTTGATTCCCGAAGCGCTCTTATCGCTGGATTTCTTTTTGCGGTTTCGCCTTTTCACATCTGGTTCTCGCAAGAACTTCGCATGTATGTGCTTCTTATGGGAGCCTCGGCGCTCTTTCTTGTTGCAGCGGTCCGCCTGGCGGATAAGGCGAGCGCGAAATGGGCCTCTGTTTACGCTGCAGGGGGAGCGCTTTCGATTTTTTCCTTTCCTTCGGGCGCTTTTACCGTCGGAGCCGTTACGCTCCATGTACTCCTGTGGTGGAAGAGCTTGCGCCGTTTACGCCGAAAATGGATCCTTGCGACCGCGGTCATCGCTTTTTTCTCGCTGCTTTTTCTGTTCCTTACAAGCGATTTGATCAAGGCTCTTGTTGCTCCGAAGCCTCTCGGGGTGGGTAGGGCCGAGACGGTGGGTGCACCCGGAGTGTTTGAAAGGCTCGGAGCACTGGGGTATACGTTCTTTGCTTTTTGCGCGGGCTTCTCCCTGGGGCCCTCTGTGCGGGAATTGCATATGAACACCGATCCGCTCGCCTACCCGAGTGATCTTCC
>CAZGYL010000059.1:0-13902 GCA_964529985.1 uncultured Planctomycetia bacterium
CCAGGTCCCAGCCTCTTTGAAACCCTTGCGGCTGCAGGCCGTCCCTCAGCGCCGCGAGGTGTTCTTAAAGACATATTGATCAAGGCGTGAAATCACACCTTCGTTCTGCAGCGTACGAAATACAGTACCCTTGAGCTCCTCAAGGCGTCGCTTCGCCTCTTTGCTCCCGCTCCATTGGCCTAAAAGCACAAACCAGCCGTTACGCACGCGATAGTACCGCGGCCGCAGAGCCGCCAATCCTGCAGCTTCAAGCTTCGCGCAGACGCTGCGAGCAGCGTTCTCACTGGGAACGGTCGCCACCGCAATCGAGTAGTAAAGTCCGGCAGGCTTTGCAACCGCTCCACCGGCCCCTCCTGGCTGCCTGCCCTCAAGTCGGCCGCGTGCCGCCACAGAATCTTCTTTCCGCACGGTCGCAACGATTCCGGGCCCTCTCACGCTCCTGACAGCCGGCACAGTCCTTGTTACAGGAGCCGTGTGGGTCAAAAGCTCAGGCGGACCTGCGTGTTCATAAAGGGGCAAACTGGACTTGCCCCGTGCGGTACCGAGCAGATAAGCCAAGGCCGCTACAACAACAGCCGCAGCAAGAAAGGCCAGAATAGTCGCTAATCTGACCTCGTAAGTACGGTTTAACAGAGCAAAAAGATCAAAAAACCACGTTCGGGCACGCTGAGCGACAGAAGGCCGCGGCGGGATCCCAGCGTCTGTTCCTTCGGCTTTAAGACAAACTTGATCCCGGTCGCCGCCCACAAGCGGTGAGGTCAGAAACTCGACCAGAGGTTCTTTTCGCTCCTGAGGCCGGTACACTCGATCCTGAAGTTCGGGCGGGAGGCCTTCCCACTCGATGCCCTCAAGCGGATCGCTGCCCGTCGGGCGGTTCTCGCGCTGTTGGCGAAGCAGAATTTCAATCAACTCTCTGGTATGGCGCTTGCGACTCATCTTTCTCTCCCAGCTTCTCTTCGGGACACGCACGTACTGTAGTGCTCATGCGTCGACGTGTCAATGAAAATCGCTCCCCAGCACCTTGTTACCGCTTACGAGGCCGCCTGTTTCACTTTCAAATCGCAACAAGTGCAAAAGGCTGATCGGCCCTGAAGAGTTCGCCTTTTCTGTAAGCCACGATAAAAGCGTCCACAACCTGCGGTGCGAACCACTTACCCCGGAGATCATGGATCTTAAGGACCGCATCCCGCACCGAATGTTCCGCGCCGGTGATTATGTCACCGACAACCAGCCGGTCGAATTCTTTGGCCAAGCCCACAATCTGGCCCAGCAGAGGAATCTCATCGCCCTTTTTCCCTTCAGGCCCCCCGCTTCCATCGTAACGCTCGTCTTGATTCTGGATCGCTTCCAAAACAGGGGCGAATTCCTTCACTTCGCCCAACAGCGCCTCGGCGGCCCGGTTCCGCCTAAGCGGCAACAGCACCGGCTCGGAAAGCTCGCGGTCTGAAAGTCCGAGGATCGCAATATCGTGCAACAAGCCGCTCAGCCATGCGTTCCGTACGTCAAGCGGATCAAGGTGCATCGCTCTGCCGATGGCTGCGCAAAAATTCGCCACGCGCTGGGCCTCACCCCGTTTCTCAGGCATTCGGTGCTCAAGGGCCGCAACGATAATCCCCATTCCTTTGCGGAAAAAGGCCTCAGTGCGGCGCTGAGCTCTATGGAATGCGATCGCAAGGCCGATTTGAGTTGCAACTCCACCGAAAAGTTCCAGATCTTCCGCAGAAAATCCGCCGCCCGCAGCACTGTCAGCGGCGTAAAGCACGCCCAGGATTCTGCCCTGAACCCTGATCGGCGCGCAGAGCACCGATTCGACTGCATGTGCGATTATGGATTCCTGCGCTAAGAAGCGCTGATCCCGCCCCACGTTGTTCACAAGGAGCGGCGCCCCCTGCCGGCAAGCATGCAGGAGCACTGTGCGCGAAATCCTGAGCGGAGGCTTTGCACCTTCGGGAGACCACGAAGCCAAAAGATGAAATTCGTCCTTTTCAGCCTGCTGCTTCCGCTGCAGCACGTAGACCGCCCGCGCACCGACAGCCTTCCCAAGGGCTGCAACAGCCTGCGATAGAATCTCCCGAAGCCCTTTTGCAGCACTTAGCACCTGAGCGATCTGCTCCAGGGCATCCAAAAGCACACTCGCCTCAACCGTGGGGCGCCGGTCCCCCACCACAGGTTCCGAGACCGCCTGCGTTTCGATCAGCAAGGTTTCTCTCGGATCGATCGCGCCGTCGTGGAAGGTAAGCTCCTCGCCCTCGCCCAAAAGATCCGAGCGGTCTTCAAAGACCAGCACACTGCCCCCCACCCGGATCTTGTCTCCTTCACGCAGAACGCGTTCTTGGACCTGTTCGTCATTAACAAAGGTTCCGTTTCTGCTCCCGCAATCGCGCAGGATGTACAATTCGCCTATCCGCACGATTTCGGCATGCCTTCTCGAGACGCCTTGATCCAAGACCCGCACTTCGGCATCCGGGTCCCGCCCTATCAAGACCTTCTCGCCTGTAAGCTTGAAAACCGTACCTGTTTCCGGACCGGACTTAACTCGCAGCGTGGGCATCTGGACCTCCTACCGCCTTCTGTGGCATATCCTCTCGGATCCCGCCTGCTGCTCAGATCGTAGCTCTTCGTAAGTCGCGCTGCAACGCCTCCTCGAGCGGCTCACCTGGACTGGGCGCCATGAAAGGATTGACTGGAGGCACAGCTCATGGGAAGGTTAGCAGGCGGAGGGCAGTTCCCAGCGTGCCGGCAGGCCGGCGGGTGGAAGAAAGAAGCGCAGCGAAACAACGGCGAACCCATGGCTGAAGAGGACACCTCCAGAGAAAAGTTCTATTTGATCGACGGCCACAGCCAGATCTTCCGGGCCTACTGGGCTCCCATGACCGACCTGCGGGCGCCTTCGGGAGAGCCGACCAAGGCCACCTATGTCTTTGCCAACATGCTTCTGAGCCTCCTGCAAAAGGAAAAACCCGACTACCTTGCCGTTGCGGTCGATGGGCCCGAAGGGCCGGCCCGGCGCCTGGAATTGCAGGAATCGTACAAGGCCCAGCGGGAACGCATGCCTGAGGACCTGCCCCCTCAAATCGAAAGGATCATGCAGATCCTGGAGACGGCAGGCATTCCGGTCCTTCAAAGCACAGGGGAAGAGGCCGACGATGTGATCGCTACGGTGGTCGAAAAGCTTCGCGATCGGAACCTTGAGATCCTGATCGTAAGCAGGGACAAAGATCTCTACCAGCTGCTCAGCGAGCGCGTCAAACTCTTCGATCCCATGAAGGGTGAAATAATCGATCCTGAAGTCCTTGAGCGCAAGAAGGGCTTCAGGCCCGAGCAGGCGGTTGAGATCCAGACATTGACCGGAGATAAGGTCGACAATATTCCGGGGGTACCGGGCGTCGGGGAAAAGAGAGCCGCAGCTCTGATAAGGAAGTACGGAAGCGCTGAAGCGGTGTTGGCGCATGCCCATGAACTCACGCCGAAGTTGAAGGAAAATCTCCTTGCTTTCGCCGAGCAACTGCCAAAGACGCGTGAGCTTGTGATCCTAAAACGGGACTGCCCCGTTGAGTTCGACCTTGAGGCGGCCAGGCCGGAGAGATTCAGGCTGGAGAAACTTGTGCCGACCTTCCGCGAGCTTGGGTTCTCAAGGCTGACCAAGACTGTAGCAGAGCTTTCCGGAGGAGCTCGAGACTCAGGCGGTTCTTCTTCCCCGTCCCCCGCACTGGAGGTGAAGCGTGATTTTACACTGGAAGTTTCAACCGCAGCTGAGCCCGAGGAGCTCAAGAGGCTCGCCTCCGAGCTTAAGAAAGCGGGGATCTTTGCGGTGGACACTGAAGCTACTTCGCTTCGGCCCCGTGACGCTGAACTTGTGGGGATCTCATTCGCATGGGAGGCGGGCAGAGCCGTCTACGTCCCGATCAAAGCTGCGTCGGGCAGGCGGGCCTCTTTGAAGGCGGTCAGAGAGCTTTTGGCCCCCGTCCTCTCAGACCCTGCTCTGGGAAAGGTCGGGCAGAACTTGAAATTCGACATTCAAGTCCTGCGCACAGCCGGCCTGCGTCTTCGGGGAATCGCCTTCGATACCATGGTCGCCTCCTACCTTCTAAATGCGGAGCGCCGCAGTCACGGGCTTGACAGCTTGGCGCGGGAATTCCTCTCCTATGAGCCCATTCCCATAAGGGAGTTGATCGGTAAGGGTTCGGAGCAGATCTCCATCCATGAAGTGGACCCGCAGCTTTTGGCCCGCTACGCAGGCGAAGACGCGGAGGTCGCTCTTCGACTTTGGAAGGTAATGGAGCCTGAGCTCCGTCGCTCCGGTTTGGACAAACTCTTTAAGGAAACAGAGCTCCCGCTGGTTGAAGTTCTCGCCGACATGGAATGGCGCGGGGTGAAGTTGGACCTCGATCTTCTCAGGGCCGTAAGCGCGGAATTCAACGAAAAACTCGAAAAGTTGCGTGATCGCATATGGCGGGCGGCCGGCCGGGTCTTCAACATAGATTCCCCCAAACAGCTTGCCGAAATCCTTTTTGACGACCTCGGCCTGCCGGTCGTGAAACTGACGAAAACCTCGCGGTCGACCGATGCCGAGGTGCTGCGGACGCTTGCAGCTGCAACGGAGCACCCCCTGCCGAAGCTCGTCTTGGAATACCGCGAGCTTGCGAAGTTGACGGGGACCTATGTCGAAGTGCTGCCGACTTTGGTCTCACCCGCAACCGGTCGCATTCACCCCAGCTATCACCAAACCGTAGCCGCCACAGGAAGGTTGTCGAGCTCGGATCCGAACATTCAGAACATTCCGATCAGAACCCCCGAGGGACGGCGTATCAGGGAGGCCTTTGTCGCTGAAGGGCCCGGGAAGGTTTTGCTTACAGCGGATTATTCACAGGTTGAGTTGCGCATTCTCGCGCACTACAGCGGCGATCCCAGGCTGAAGGAGGCTTTTGAGACCGGACAGGATATTCACAGTTGGGTTGCGGCTCAGATCTGGGGCCTCGACCCCTCGCAAGTGCCGCGGCACTTGCGAGAGCAGGCCAAAGCCGTCAATTTCGGCATTATTTACGGGCAGACGGCCTTCGGCTTGGCCCGCACTCTCGGGATCCCTCGCGGTGAGGCCGATCGATTCATTCGCGCTTACAAGGAGCGTTTCCGCGGCATTACACGTTTTGAAAAGCAGGTTATAGAGCAGGCCCGCGAAGAAGGGTTTGTACGGACGATTCTCGGAAGGCGGCGTCCTCTTCCCGATATTGACTCGCGAAACAGAACAAGGCGCCGGCAAGCGGAACGGCTCGCTGTAAACACCGTTATTCAAGGTAGTGCGGCCGATCTCATCAAGCGTGCCATGGTCGCGATCCACAGCCGCATTTGCAGTGATCCGGAGCGGGCGGCGTTGATAATCCAAGTTCATGACGAGCTTGTCTTTGAAGTCGCCTCCGCAGAAGTCGAGCAGACAGCCCACCTGGTCGAGGAACTGATGACCGCGGCGCTTCCGCTGAGCGTTCCGCTGAAGGTGGATTTGGCTTGGGGCCCCAGCTGGCTAGCAGGCAAGCGATAGTGCCCTGTGCCTTGTCGGGGCGAACTGCAGGAACGGAAAAGCGGTTTGTCGATGAGGCACCAGCAGGTCAGTAGCCCGCTGCAAATGCGGCGGCTATGCCGTAGGGGTTGAAAGGTATGATTCTGTTTATGTATTGGTCCACGAAAAACTGCACTTCTCCGATAGCCGTGCGCGGCACGTAGAGCACGTCCCTGGGCAGGAGAATCAGATCTTCCTCAAGGACATCAAGGTCCACCTCCCGCACGTAACGCCGGCCTTCTCCCGCGTCCCGGATCAAAATCACACTCGCCGTCTTGCCCGTGGGTTTAGGGCCTCCGGCTTCAAGTATCGCCTGCAAGGCCGACATGCCCGGTTTAAGCGTGACCAGACCCGGCTTGTAGACCTCTCCGCCGACCCACACGATTTCAGGAGCTTTTTCAACGAGCTCCACCACTATGGGCGGCGGAGACTCGGGCCATTCGCGCTGCTGTGAGCGTATGAGCGCCTGGGCTTCCGGGAGCGTCTTTCCTGCTACAACAAAATGCCCGAGTGGAGTGTTTATCGATCCGTCCAAAGCTACTTCCACCTTCTCTGCGCTGAAGCCCTCGTTGCCCACCACCCTTACAGCGAGTTGGTCCCCGGGTTTAAGCCTGTAGGCTATCTCATAGCTTTCGAGGAGTTTTTTGAATTCCTCGTTCACCACCTGAGGGCGTACTCCGGCACAACCCGCAAGAAACGGAATCAGAGCGCAGAGCGTACCGAAAACTCGGGACATTCTCATCAGCGATCCTTTCATTGTCACAGGCGGTCCTTTCAATGGTGATTCCCGAACGCGGTGAAACCCTCCGACGCCGGGCGCTCTTTACGGCCGAAGCCCGACTTCCCTTACTTTCTGGGTATCGGCCGACCTCGGGGCGGCGCTTCTCCTGAGAATCCTTCCCGTTCCGGTAAAACCCCAAAGCGCCCGCCCGCGCTTCCGCCGGAGCATACCTGCGCAGGTATTTACCGTTCCCGGCTTTTGCATCGTAGGCTTCTTGGGGCTGTGAGCCTTACTGCGTGAAGGGGCGGTCCCGGTGCGGTCGGACGAAGGGACAGGAGCTGATCATGACGTTCCCAGTGCCTCAGGAAAAGGAGCAGGAAAGCCTTCCTCTTAAGCGCTACGTCGCAGCGTTTTTCCGCTATCGCAGGCTCATTGTATTGTGCACGATTACAGGTACCCTGCTCGGCCTTCTTGCCGGGCTTCTTTTCCTGCGGGACATGAAAGTATGGGACGGCACCAAGGTGATCCGCGTCCGCAGTCCGTGGACCGAACTGGAGACTCTGACCGGGGATCCCACAGCCGTACCGCGGCGCGAGACCTTCTATGTCGAGGCTGAAATCGCACAGTTTTACGATCAGACGATCCTTCAGAAGGTTGTGGACAGGTGCGGCCTTGCGGAACAGCAACAGGAGCTTTACCACGAGTTCCTCAAAACGCTGCAAGGGAGAATCCGCCGCTGGATAGCCGAACACCTGCCCTTCCTTGTTGATCCCACCCCCCCCACAAGAGAGGAATTCAGGGAAGCAGCGGTCCGCGTTCTCGGGAAAAGCCTGACCATTGAGCCGACCACTCTGGCACGGCGCGCAACTCCCGTGCTTTCCATTCAGTACTACAATCCCGACCGCGCCAAAGTGGCTCCTGTCATCGAGAGTCTCATCACAGCGTATCAGGAGCAGAAAAGACAGGACTTCGCAGAAGGACGTGCGGCCCGCAAGCAACGCGAACTCTTCGAGATGCGCTTCGCCAAGCTGAAAGCGCAATTCGAAAGGCAGCGGGCGCAGCTGGAACGCGAATACAAGAAGCTCGGCCTGCCGTTCGATTCGGATTTCACCTTGCTTGTGAATCTCAGGCACCAGGAGTTGCTCCAGCAGGAATCACGCCTTGCAAACCTGGAGTCGCAGATCCAGCGCCTGAAAGCTCAAAAAGCCCAGCTCCAGGCTCAACTGGCATCCCTCGGAGAGTGGACCGAACCCGCTCAGACCGGGGCAAAACCGGGTGACACTCTGGAGTTGAGCCGCTTGCTTGATCGCTACGACCAATACAACAAACGGGTGACCGAGCTCGAACTTCAGCTCAAGAGCCCGGATGTGGCCACCAGCCTCAGGAAGCACCTGCAGGCCCAACTGAAAAGCGTGCGCCGGGAGATGCAGGCCCTCAGAGGCAAGATTCTCGAACTGCGGCGCGCAACCGGGGGCTATTCCCCCGAAGCGCTCCGCCTCCAGTGGGAGCTTGCTTTTCAAGAGGCCGGACTGCGTGAGCTCATAAAGCAGCGCGACGCGCTGAAGCAGGAAGTTGCCGAAAAGCGCAACGACCTCGAACTGCTGCAAGCCGACGTATCGCGGCTCAGTTTGATCCGCCAGGAATTCCACCGGGTGCGCGACAGGTACGAGCAGGAGCTTCTCCGCCGGGAAGAGCGCGAAATTTATGACGCGGCGCGTAAAGAGATCGCGTACCTCGAGGAAGTCACCAAGAAAGTAAAGATAAGCGAAAAGCCACGCCACCTGCAGCGCCTCAGCAGAACCCTTATGGTTGTGGTTTCGTTTTTCGGCAGCTTGCTTATCGGCTGCTGCCTGGCGTTCTTTTTCGGCGTCGTGGTGGACTCTTCCTTCCACAGCTCTGAAGAAGCTGAGAAGGCACTGGGAGTTCCGGTGCTTGCGCTCGTTCCCGAAGTGCGGCGAGGCTTCTGGCGCCGGGGGTAAGGCCCGCTCCAAGCCCTCTCTGCACCGAAGGCGGGGCGGATCGCCGTTGCCCAAACGTGCTTTCCGGGATACTTTGAAGTCAAAGTCCGTACGCAGTGCATGTCCCGTGGATCCGCTTGACAACCGCCGCATGAAATACCGTGCCCTGATTTTCGACCTCGACGGCACTCTCGCAGATACCTTGGAGTCCATTGCGTGCTGTGCAAACCAGTGCGCGGAGAAGCTGGGCCGAAAGCCTGTGCCCGTTGAGGCCTTCCGCAACATGGTCGGGGAAGGAGTTCGGGTTCTTGCGGAGAAATTTCTGGGCTCTGCAAGCGAAGAAACTCTGGAGAGCTTCATAAGCGCTTTTCGCGAAAATCTACGCGCATGGCAGCGTCGCTTGGCCCGGCCTTACCCCGGAGTGCCGGAGCTTCTGGAAGCTCTGGCCGAAAGAGGTGTGAAAACAGCCGTCGTCAGCAATAAGCCCCATGAGCTTGTAGCAGACGGGGTGCGGCACCTTTTCCCCGGTCACCCGTTCGTTGCGGTTCTCGGCCACAATGAGGATACGCCCCGCAAGCCTGATCCCCACGCGCTTCTTGCGGCTTGCGAGCTCCTTGAAGCTGATCCTTCAGAGACCTTGATGGTCGGCGATACGGCGATCGATATGAAAGCGGCGGCTGCAGCGGGAACGCCTTCGGTGGGAGTACTATGGGGATTCCGGACGGCCCGTGAACTTGTGGAAGCCGGTGCCGAGACACTCGTGTCGCAACCGGCGCAAATCCTCAATCTGCTTGTAGGGTTCCCCGAAATCACCTATCTGGCCACCGAACGATTGGTTCTGCGCCCCACCCTGGCTGAAGACATTGGTATACTTGAGGGCTTCTGGCGCGACAGACGTGCAAATCTTCTTGATCACGGTTCTCCCGATCCCGGTGTTTGGACGCCGGCAGCGATCTCCAAGCTCCGCCAGTGTTTGAAGCGAAGGCCCAGCAAGACCATGTGGACCATACTTCTGCCGCCCGAGCTGGAGGTAATCGGCTATCTGCGGCTCCGGCGGCGGAGTTTCTTAACGGGCCAAGCTTCCCTCGGAGTGCGGCTCGGCCGCGCTTGGTGGGGCCGCGGCTATGCGCCCGAAGCCCTCAGACGACTTTGCAGACACCTGGTTGAAGCTTACCGCGTGCGAAGCGTGGAACTTGAGGTTCTGCACCGCAACGAGCGCGCCCTCAGGGCTTACCGCAAGGCGGGTTTCGTCCCGGTTCGTAAGTATCGCCGCAACGGCACCGACTGGCAACTGTTGAGGTGGCATGCCGAATCCTGAACTGCCCCCCACCGAGCTTCCGAATCCGCAGTCCGGAGATCTGGACCGGGCGGACACTGTTGAAATCGTAAGGCTCATGTTCCGCCAGGAAGCAGAATCGGTCGCCCGGCTTTTGGGTGTCGCCCTTGCTGTAGCACAGCTCGCCGAGGAGGCGTACCGGAGCCTCAAGGCCGGCGGAAGGCTGATCTACGTCGGAGCGGGAACCAGCGGGCGCTTGGGCGTGCTTGATGCCGTTGAATGCGTTCCCACCTTCCGCTGTGATCCTTCCATGGTTGTGGGTGTAATCGCGGGAGGACCTCAGGCGCTCAGAAAGGCCGTTGAGGGAGCTGAAGACAACCGTTCCGCAGGCCGCGAGGCGATCGTACGGCTCGGGGTGGGTGAACGCGACACTGTGGTGGGTATTGCAGCATGCGGCCATACTCCGTATGTGCTTGCGGCATTGGAAGAAGCTGCGGCGCGCCAAGCACGCACAGGGCTTATAAGCGCCGGATTACCTCCGAACCCCCCGCCGCTTACAGTACACATTCCTCTGCCTGCCGGGCCCGAGATCCTCGCAGGATCGACGCGCCTGAAGGCCGGCACCGCTACGAAAATTATCTTGAATGCCATATCAACAAGCGCTATGGTACGGCTGGGTAAGGTGTACAAGAACCTGATGGTCGATCTGCGCCCGACCAATGAGAAGCTCAGGCGCAGGGCCGTGCGCCTTGTGAAGGAACTTGCGGAGGTGGGCGAAAAGCAAGCCTTGCGCGCTCTGAAACAGGCGGATTGGGAAGTTAAAACGGCGGTCCTTATGCTGCGCAGATCGCTCAGCGTCCCTCAAGCACGAAAGCTTTTGGCGGCCTCCGATGGCCATTTAGGAAGGGCGCTGGCTGAGGCATGAAGGATTCGGCACATTTGCCAAGATTTCAGACTGCGGTATAATCACCTCTTTACCTACAGACACAGGAGTTGAACCGTAGGCCGCCAGCTTGCGACTCTGCGTATGAAATTTCCGCTTGCCTTCTTCCGCCTTCTGGGATCCCGGCGCTTGACCGTTCTCCTGATCGTTCTGCTTGCTGTCGCGCTTGCGGGGATCACGTTCGCCGAAGCCGTCCAGAACACGGGAGAAGTCCCTCACCCCCTGTACCTTTCGTGGTGGTTCACCGGACTGCTCGCTGCTCTGTGGATTAATCTTCTTTGCAATTTCGCTCACCGTTCCTGGTGGACTCTGCGCAAGATTCCGGCCCTTCTGGTTCACCTTGCTTTGCTTGTCATTCTCGCGGGGGGATTTTTCACCTGGAAGTTGGCCATACGCGGCCGGGTGATGGTCTTCGAAGGTCAAACCCGCGACAGTTTTCAACCCAATCAGCCGGTCTTTATCATTAAGAAAACAAAGGGAGAAAAGGCGGAACGTTACGCCCTTGTCACCAAGGGTGGCACGTTCAGGCCTTCGGGGGTTCTCAGCGCCCTGAATCCCTTCGGGCCGCACAGCAGAAGTTTTTTCAAGGCCGTCACCGTCAAGATCCTGGAGGCACTGCCTTCCGCCCGGATCCGGCATGAGCTCGGAGCGGATCCAACAGGCGCCGGACCGCCCGGAATCGCACTCAAAGCCGTTCCCGGGGGTGAGTTCTTCTTGAGAGACGGCGAAGGCGTGACATTCGGCACGAACTCGAGCGGTGTTGTCAAGTACGTGCACCTGCGTAAAGAATCCGAGCTTGCCGAGCTCCTCAAAAAAAGCTTCGCCCAAAGGATCGAAATCGTTCCTCCCCAGGGCAAGCCCACAGCGATTCCGATCTCAGTGCCTCAAGACGTAGGCAAAACGTTTAGGAGCGGACCATACACGGTCACGATCGAGAAATACTATCCTGATTTCAAAGTAGGCAGGGAGCCTTCACCGGATGACGAGCCGCGCAATCCGGCGTTGAAGTTGACAGTTTCGCGTGAATCCTGGAAACGGTCGGTATACGCGTTTGCGCTCTTCGATTTTCACGGGAATCGACTGCCTGATGGGGCCCGTGTGCATTACAGCCGGCCCCGGCCGGGAGAAATGTTGCTTTTGGTTTCCCGCCCCGACCGCTCCCTCAAGGCATACGTGAGTGGAAAAAATGAAGCTGCGGTTCTGAAACCCGGGTCGATGGCCAGGGTGTCCCTCGGTTCGCGCTTCGCCGCGATAACGTTGAAAGCGTTTTGGCCGTCTTCGCAGGTTTTGAGACGCGCAGAAGCAGACCCGAGCGGTCAAGGGCCGCCGGCGTTCAAAGTTTGTGTAGAACCGGGGGGATCCCCCACCTGGATCGCTCGGGGGGAGGGCAAAGCGCTCAGCTCCGACGGAACTTTCTCCGTGGAAGTGACCGACAGTTTTCCTCTGGGCTTTTCGATCACTTTGAAGGATGCCGTCGCCCTTTGGTGGCCGGGTTCTTCAATCCCCCGTGCCTACTACTCGGACGTTGTGGTTACGGATCCCGCAGGCCGCTCTTTTCCCGTGCGAATTGAAACCAATGCTCCGGTCTACCACCGCGGCTGGCGGCTGTACCAATCGAGCATGGACCAAAGATCTCCGTACAGGTGGTCCGGCTTTCAAGTCGCTTCCGACCCGGGAGAGCCTGTCGCAGCGATCGGTTTCTACCTGCTTGCAGCGGCTCTCTTGTGGCTTTTTACGGAACGTTTCGTAGTTCGGCCGCTGCGTTCCTCCGCCCGTAAGAGCATCACAGCGGGAGAAGCTCAGCAAGAGGAGGAAAGGGCATGATCAGAGCCTGGACCGCAGCAAGGACCCTGCAGTTGCTTGCGATATTCGGCTTTTTCTCAAGCACTCCGGTGCACTCGGCGGGCGCGCCGGTGGACGTTCGCCCTCTGAGCGAGCTGATAGTGCTTTCTCAAGGCCGCCTCAAACCGCTTGCAACCCTTGCAAGGGAATCCGTCACGCAAGGAGAATTGCCCCGAATCCCCGGCCTTTCCGCCCTTCGGATCTGCGTCAGGTCGTTTCTTGATCCGGAATCCATGGCCTCGGTCCGCTATCTCCGCCCGCGGACGGACGAGGAGCGTGAAGTCTTTGGAGAAAAGCTATTAAGTCCGCAGGAAGTCGTTCAGTTCTGGGACGGCCGACTCCAGGCGTTCCACGCGCAGGGTCCGACTGAAGGACGGGCACGGCGAATGGAGGTGGATCGCCTGAACGAACTGTGGCACAAAGTGGCACGGCTTTACAGTGCAGCGAAAAAAGTACTCGAAGGCAGGCACGTTGCTTTCCTGCCGGATCCGCGTTCAAAAGAAGGCGCGTACTTGAGCTATCCTGAAGCGAAAGAAGCGTTGCAAAACGGCGTTAAGGAGCTCAGCGAAGGGATCGCCGCTTTCGAAGCACTCAAAGAGGCCTACCAAAAGGGTGATTCCGCTTCTTTCGCTTTCGCTTCCCGTAAGCTTAAAGCGGCCCAGCAATCTCTGGCCCGCAAACTTGAGGATCAACTTCGCCGAGCGGGACTCAGAATCCCTACTGCCGGATTGATACGCGTTGAACTTCTTTATGAAGCGGTTGATTTCCGTATTGTAGGCCTTGTACTCTTTCTTGTTTCTTCCGTGCTCTTTTTTCTTTCCCTCAAGTTCGACCGCGGCTCGCTTCGCGCGCTTTGTACGGCGGTATTCGCCTGCGCCAACCTATGGAACGTTTGGGTTATAGCTGCAAGGACTGCAATCGGAGGCAGACTGCCGCTTAAGAATCTCAACGAAGTCTTTTTGGTCGTCCTTTTTTTCGTTCCTCTGATCGGCGCGCTTCTCACCTTTCTTCTCAAGGGCCGTATTTACGCCCTTTCGGCCTCCGCTCTGGCGGCGGTCGGTTACGTCGGTTCTTTCTTTCTGCCTGCACACGGTTACGTCATAACTCCGCTTGTGGCGATTCTGCAATCCTGGTGGCGTGAAATTCACGTTCTTACCATCATGCTTTCTTACGCCATACTGCTTGTTGCAGCGGGCCTGCATGCGATTTTCCTTTTGAACAGGCGGCCCGAGATCCGAAACAACCTCTTCACGACGGGCTACCACACCCTTGCGTGGGGATTTCTCTTTCTCACGATCGGCATAGCCACCGGAGCGGGTTGGGCCGACGCCTCCTGGGGGCGATATTGGGGCTGGGACCCCAAAGAGGTATGGGCGCTTATCGCTTGGCTCATCTACGCGCTTTTCCTTCACCTCCGAATCTTTTTCAAGGTGCGGCGGGAGGTGCTGGCTGTGGTGAGCCTGATCGGGTACGCCGCAATCCTTTTTACATATTTCGGCGTATCATACCTTCTTCCGGGCCTCCATTCGTACGCCTGAAGCGCTGCCGGCGGCTTTTATATAAGTGTGCATGATTCGTAGAATCTTTTTCTCGTTCGCGGTCAAGACT
>CAZGYL010000060.1:0-13871 GCA_964529985.1 uncultured Planctomycetia bacterium
ATCCGCAACCCGCGGGCCCCGATTTGCTGGGCTGCAGAGACAGCGTGTGCTGGTAAGAACTCCGGCCGGAGGAGGCTGGGGCTTCAGGCGGGCGGTTGCCCTGCTGAGGCCTGCACCGTACTCTTCTCAGGGGTGAATTCCAGGTGCCGCAGCGCCGTGGGTTCCAAGATTCCAAGAGTGTGTTCTTATGGTGGATTTCAAAGCCGGGGACCGCATTAACAACCGCTACGAGATCGTCCGCCGTCTCGGCGCAGGGGCCATGGGCTGTGTGTACGAGGCCCTGGACCTTGTTGAGAACAAGATACGGGTGGCCCTGAAAGTCCTGATCTCGGAATCTCTGGAAGAGCAGGATGTTTGGGCCAAGGGCGAGTATGAAGCGCTCACCAGGTTGCGACACCCGAACCTGGCGCGGGTGTTTGATTTCGGGCGGATTCAGGGCACGCCTGATTACTACATTGTGACGGAGTTTATCCGGGGAACGGATCTTTACTCGGCCACGGAGTACAGCAGCTACGAAGAGATCTGCGACCTGATCGTTCAAGTCTGCCGGGCGCTGGAATACATCCATTCCCAGGGCTACGTTCACTTTGATATCAAGCCCGATAACATCCTGGTCACCCGCCACCGCTGCGCCACCATGCGGGAGGGCTCCAAGGTGCTTTGGGTGCCCCACGAGCACCGCCCTGAAAGCGGAGTCTATGAGAAACTGAATGCGAAACTTATCGATTTCGGACTTGCTGAGAAAATCACCGGATCTTTTGATTTTGCGATCAAGGGAACGCTCCACTACCTCGCGCCTGAAATGATAAACGGCGGCACTCCCGACCGCCGGGCCGATCTTTACAGCCTCGGGGTGACCTTCTACCAGGTTGTGAACCGCGACCTGCCTTTCCACCACGAGATAAGCGAATCCTCCCGTACGCTGCGGCGCAGCGAGCTTTTCGAGCGGCACATGAAGAAATTGCCGCGCTACCTGCGCGAGGTGATCCTGAAGCTTCTTGCCGAAAGACCTGAGGAGAGGTTTCAGAGCGCAAAAGAAGTTATCGAAGCGCTCAGCGAAGGCAGCGGGCGGCACTACGAGCTTGAGACCCGCGAGACCAGGCATTCGTACCTCCACAGCCCGGTCCTCATCGGAAGGCAGCAGGAGCTTTCGCGGCTTAAGGAATACGGCCGGGTTGTTTTCCCGCAGGTTCGCACGCGCCTGGGAGACGGGCCTACAACCACAACAAGACCCCCGCTGGTTTTGGTATCAGGCGAAATCGGCTCGGGCAAAAGCCGGTTGGTCGAAGAATTCCGTCATTTCCTGAAGCTCAATTACGTTCAGGTTTATTTCGGCAACTGCTACGACGGCCAGAACCGCGCTTACCAGCCTTTTGTTGAGGCCTTAAGACAGCTTGCGGTGTACTTGGGCCGCGACGACCCTGTTTTTCAGCGCCACCGCGACGCACTGCTGCGGCTTCTGCCCGAGTTCAAAGCGCCTGAGGATATTGAACGCCCGCTGGGGTTGCGTCCCGATCAGGAGAAGCTTTATTTCATAGACAGAATCGTCCATTTTCTTGTTGAAGCGGCCCGGCGGGAACCTTACGCCCTCGTGCTTAACAACCTGCACTGGGCGGACGAAATGACGATCGAGCTTTTGGGATACCTCCTTCAAAACATCGTGGAAGAGGATCACGGCGAGAAGGGACTGTTGGGCATCCTCGTAGTGGGTACGTTGCGTACCGACGAGCGCCTTCCGTCCTCTCTGAGGCAGCTTTTGGTGTCCCTGAGGGAAGATGGGAGGTGCGATGAAATTCTCCTGCGCAGGTTCAATCTCCAGCGCGTACGCGAGTTGATCCGCTCAACACTTCACCTCACAACGATACCGGACACTTTTGTTGAGAGGATCGCTGAAAGAACGGGCGGCAATCCTCTTTTCGTGCTTGAAACACTGAAATCCCTCCAGGAGGCCGGAATCATCAGGCCGGGCACCTCCGGTTGGGAGGTCACTATACGCGATATCCGCAGGATAGAGCTTCCGAAGAACGTTGAGCTGGCGCTCCTCGGACGCTTCAAGTATCTTGATCCGCGGGATCGAGAGCTGGTGGAGATTCTGGCTGTAGCCAAGCGGCCGGTGCCGCTCAGCTTCTTTGACGCTTGGCCCGATATCGAGGCGAAGGCGGCTCTGCCTCGATTGCGCTTCCTGAGCGAAAAAGGTTTCGTGCGCGCGGACCTTGTTGACGGCCGCGAGCTTTTCTCGCTTGATCAACCGAGTTTGGGGGACACGATATACAGGAATCTCCCGGAGGAAAGGCGCAAAGAGCTTCACCGCACCATCGCCTCGGTTCTCCGCGAAGTGTACGCTGATCAGCAGGACGAGGTTCTTGAAGAGCTCGCTCAACACTACAGGTTCAGCGGTGAGGAAGATCTTGCACTTGAGCTTTCGCTCCGGGCCGGGCAGCGGTTGCGGCGCATTTACGCGAATCAGAAGGCTTTTGAATGCTATGCGTATGCTGCGGAAGTGCTCGCTGAGCGCGGGCCCGAAGAGCCTCGCTGGCGTGAAGTTCATGAGGAGCTCGGCGAACTGAGCATCGCGGTTGGAAAATACGATGAGGCGCTGAGGGTTTACGATTTTCTGATAAAAACTGAAGCTGAGACGCTGTCTCCCGTAAAAGAAGCGCTCTACTACAGGCAGAAGGGGCGTGTTTTTGAGATTCAAGGCGATTACGACCGTGCTCTCCCGGCCTACAAGCGCGTGCGCGAGCTTCTGGCCGATTTCGAGCCCGGAACCAAGGAAGCGCAGCTTGAGAAGATACGGGGTATCAATGCTCTTGCAGGGCTTTATGTCCGAATGGGCAAGTACGAGAAGGCCATGCAGATCTGCGTCGAAGCGCTGCGCACCATAGAAGGTGTAAGCGAGACCATTGAACACGCAGCGGTGTTCACGACGATAGGCATGGCCAATTACTTCAGAGGAAACCTGAACCAGGCGATAACCTTCCACACGCGCAGCCTGGAGATCGAGGAGAAGCTCGGCGATGCCACCGAAATGGTTCTGACCCTGAACAACCTCGGTGACGCTTACATGGCCCTGGGGCGCTATCAGGACGCCAAGCAGTGTTTCGACCGAGCGGTCGAGTTGAGCGAAGAGGTCGGCGATCCTTACGGCCGCGCTTTGTCGCTGCACGGCTTGGGAAACTTCTACCTGGCGATGGGCGTGGTTCAAAAGGCTCGGGAAGCGCAGGAAGCGAGTCTGAGGCTCTCAAGGACCTACCGCATGCGCCGCCTGAGCCACCGCAATTACGCCTTACAGGGACTTATAGCCCGGCAGAACGGTGAGCTTTCAAAGGCCGAAGGCAGTCTGCTTCGGGCTCTTACCGCGTACGCGAAGCAAGGGAGCAAATGGGAACTGTGCTGGCTGCTTTGCCGGATCGCTTCGGTCCACCGATTGGCCGGAAATTTTGATCAGGCTGAACGCGTGATCAAGGACGCGCGCAGGCTGAGCGAGGATCTGAAGATCGATCGACTGCGCCTGGAGACCGTGCTTGAGGAGGGAAAACTGCTTGAAGCAACAGGCCGTTACGATGAAGCGCTCAAGGTGCTTGAAGACGCAGGGGGCATAGTTGAGTCTGTTGGAAGTCCTGAGCTTACCGCCGAGCTTCTCGGGACTTTGGGGGATGTGCTCGCGCGGTTGAGGCACGTGGCTCCTGCAAGGGAAATATACGAGCGTGCCGCTGAAAAGGCGGCCTACGCCTTGCAGAACGTTCCAGAAGAGTTTCGGGAATCCTACAGGTGCCTCCATGCTCCGTGGTTCAGGCAGATTGCGGATGAGGAAATCAGTTGCGAAGGCACGGGGCAAGGAGCGGGAGCGGAAGGCGGCGGGGAAGACCGGGAAGACAGACTGGATGTGGTTACGGAACTGAGTGCGCTTCTGGTCTCAGGGGGCACGCCTGAAGAAGTGCTGCCGCGCGCTTTACAGGAAGTGACTTCAGATCTCGGAGCGGAGTACGGATTTCTGCTTCGCCGCGAAGGAACTGAGGACTTCCGGGTCCTTTACAGTTGCAGCAAAACGGGTAAGGAAGTCGAGCATCCCTCCTCTCATATTGCAGAGGAAGTAATCGCGTATGTGCTTGAAACGGGTAAAGCCCTTTCCTGCACGAATACGGCGACCCACCCGGTTCTTCAGGCTTTCGATTCGGTGGTGGCAAATAACGTGCGGTCGGTTCTCGTCGTCCCTCTGCGTGCCGGCCGCAAGATAGTGGGGATACTCTACGTTGCAAACCCTGCAGTTACCGGAGGAGCCGAAGCGCTGCGGGAGCGGGCCTCGCCGTTTGTGCCTTTGCTGACCATGGGGCTCAATCAACTCGCTGCGGTTACAGCGGGCGGCGGGAAGAAATAAGCCGCGTGCGGTCCGGCTCTTAAACGGGTTTTTCCTCCTTGACGAACCTTCCGTCCACCATGTGGAGTACGCGGTCGGCCCGCGCGGCCAAATCGCGGTCGTGCGTGACCAAAACCATGGTCATATTGTGCTCGCGGTTGAGACGCCACAGAAGGCCGTGGATCTTTTCACTTGTTGCGGTATCGAGGTTGCCGGTGGGCTCATCGCAGAAGACAAGCTCAGGTTGAGTGATCAGGGCCCGGGCGATGGCTGCGCGCTGTTTCTCACCGCCTGAAAGCTCCGAGGGCCGTGCGAACGCCCGGTGCGCGATCCCCACCTCCTCAAGCAATTGGAGCGCGCGGCGCCTGGCATCCCGCTTTACCGACCGCCAATGCAATGCGCCCGTGTTGAGGAGCTCAGGCAAGATGACGTTTTCGACCACAGTGAGGTCGGGCAGCAGGTGGTAAAGCTGGAAAACAAAACCGAAATGCCGGTTGCGCACAAGAGCTTTCAGGGTGGGGGGCAGCGCCAGAAGGTCCCGGTCCTTAAGCTTCTCCTCCCTTCCCGTGTATTTGAGCGTGCCTTCGGTGGGAGGATCCAAGAGCCCCAGAATGTTCAGCAACGTGGTCTTGCCGACGCCGGAAGGTCCGACGATCGCCAGGATTTCTCCCGGGAATATATCGATATCCAGGCCCTTAAGCACCTCGTCTTCAGGGCGTGGAGAGTACTTCTTGCGGATCGATCGACCTGCTAAGATCGGTTGCATTCCAAGATGTCTTTCACTGGAACGAATGTCCTTCACTCGAACCGAATGGCTTCTATCGGATCCTGCCGCGCGGCCCAGTAAGCCGGAAGCAGGCTGCCCAGCAATCCGAAAAGCACCGTCAAAGACGATATGAGCCCGAGGTCACGCAACTTTATGGAAACGGGGATACGGTCCAGGTAGTAAACGTCGGGCGGAAAGAGCTGGAACCCGGTACTGCGGCGGATCATGTCGTGAATGGTGTTGATGTTCTCGGAAAACGCCAAGCCTGCAAAGAATCCCAGTATCAGGCCGACCAGGCAGATCGTGCTCCCATGAATAAGAAAAATAGCAAAAATACTTCTTGAGGTAGCGCCCACCGCTTTCAGGATGCCTATGTCGCGCCGCTTCTCGGTGACGTTCAGAGTAAGAATCAGAAAGATGATCGCACCTACGAAGATAACAAGTATGCCCAGGATCAGGCTCACGATGCCTTTCTCTATTCTGACCGCGCGAAGCAGGTTCCGCTTGCGCTGTTCCCAGGTCATGGTCAGCGGTTCAAAAAGCTTTGAGCGCTCCGAGGCCCGCAGGAGCCGCTTGTAGAATGGAGTAAGAGCACGTCCGACCGCCTCAATGACCTGATCCTTGTAGCGCTCGTAATCGTCGAGGGCCACTTGGACCCCTGAGACCCGGTAGCCGCCGGCAGGGAATCCGTCGGCATCAGGCAGCGTCTCGTCGTAAAGCTCAAGAAACTCGCATGCCGCCTGCAGCGGCACAATGACCGTGCGCAGGTCCACCTCGAAAAGCCCGGTGTGAAAGGCGCCCACCACCAGGAACTCCCCTGTAACCACGCGCCCGCTTTGCGGGGAGTAAGTGGTAAGTTGTATGGGTTCGCCGAACCGGATCGGAGAGCCGAATCCCACAAGGGCCTGGATCCCCACAATGCAGGGGGGAGGCAGTTTCTCGCTTAGGCGTTCGGCGCCCTTGGGATCGAATTCAGCGAGGCGCCGGCGGTACTTCTCCCACAGGCGATCCCTCCTCTCCCTACTGAAAATCTCCATGATTTCTTCGGCGCTCAGGGGGGGGCGGTCTCTTGCACGTCCCAGGCGCCTGCCCCGCCGCTCAAAAGCGGTGAAGAGGTCTTGGTCGCGAAGCAGGTAGTATGCGAAGTCGCTGGCTCTGGCCTCGCGGACAGGGTCTACTCCCTTGAGCTGCACGTAATCGGTCCTCTGGCCCATGGCGGTGCGCGTTTGGAGCATGGCTACGGTTTCGATGTATGGCGCCGCTCCGCGCACATGGTCGATTTTCTCAATCGCATCCGCGATTTCCTCGCCGTAGGGCAGATTCATAGGCTGGGCCGTAACCACCACCAGGTGGCTGTTTGTGCCGCGGACCATTTCCCGCATCTGATCTCCGAAGCCCTCGAAAACCGAACGGACCACCACAAGGCTGAAAACAGCCAGAAGCACCGCGAGCGTGGCGGCTCCGGACATTATCCAGCGGGCCAGCAGATACCTTCGTGCAAGAAAGAAGAGGCACACAGTGGTTCGTTCTCTCCGGAGCTGGAGGCAGGTTTCGCTCTGCAAGTTCCTTTCTCAACTGCCTGAAACCTTGAATAATACGGAAGAGGCCCGTCCGGAGCAAGGAGACCGTCCTGCCGGGCTCCTGAAGCGGCTGAGGTGTCTCAGGCGCGGGATGTACGATATGGTGGTCTTAGAAAGCATGGCCAAGCAGACCCATCCCTTTTCTTTTCCGAAACAGGAGCGGATCCGCAAGAAGCGCGATTTTCAGGTTCTCCTTTCACGGGGCAAGTATTTTCAGGCCGAAGGGGTGCGGTTCAGATACCTGCCGAACGGACTTCCGTGGAGCAGGCTGGGCCTGGCTGTAAGCAGAAAGTGCGGTAAGGCTTGCAAGCGAAACAGAATCCGCAGGTTGCTGCGGGAAGGGTACAGGCTCACCAAAGGGAGCTTCCCTTATTCGGTTGACGTTCTTGCGGCCCCGCTTCCGGGCGAAGAGCTTACGTTCGCCAAAGCACGGGCGGCCTTTGAGGCCCTGGCCTCGCACCTGCAGCGCAAGAGGCAAGAGGTGCCCTGATGAACCGGCTGCACATTCGCTGCGCTCTGGCATTGCTGCGTTTCTACAAGAGGTTCATCTCTCCTCTCTTACCGAGGGCCTGCCGTTTCGTGCCCACCTGTTCTGAGTATTGCGCGGAGGCCATTCAGCGCTACGGCCTGCTTAAGGGAGGGCTTGCCTGCTTGTGGCGCATCCTCAGGTGCAACCCCTTCAGCAAGGGCGGCTACGATCCCGTTCCGTAGCTGCGGTGGTGGGGGAGGGCCGTGGCCTTTAGAAAAAGAAACAACCTGGTGCGGCCGGCCGTGCGGGAATGTAAGATGTAAAGTGTAAAGAGTAACCGGCAAGCTGCCGAAAAAACAGGCATGAACGACCGAACGAATCAGACAAGCGGAGCCAGGCCGCGCCGGCGTATCGGGGCGATTCCCGAAATCATGCCGCCCGAGCGGAAACTGTACCGCATCGGCGACATCCTTAGGTACACCAATCTTTCCCGCCAGACGATTCACAACTACACGGTCTTCGGGCTTATCAAAGAGTACGACCGGACCGAAGCCGGCCACAGGCTTTACGATGAGTCCGTCTTTGACCGGTTGCGCCGCATTGTGGAGCTCAAAAGACAGAACAAGACCCTGCGGGAGATAAGAGAGATCCTTGAAGAAGAGGACCGCAGGGAAGCCGGGACACAGTAGCGCTCCACTCTTCCTGCAAACCGCCTTCACGGGCCAGCCTCTGCCATCCGATAACTGAAACGAGGGGATCCGCCGCTTGGATCAACCGTGTTTGTTGTTGAGTTATAGGAGACCGGTACTGTGAGACGCACGACCGCTCGGCCTTCTTTGAGCTCACCGGGCAGTGGGCTGGAAGGCCAGACCACACTTAAGGCGGTATTGATCGCACTTGCTTTTGCAGTGCCGACGGCGCTTGCAGTGTTCGGTGTCGCCTTAGGCATGAGAGGAGACCTGCGGGCGGCCCAATCTAAGACCCTGGAGCAGATCGTCCGGCTTTTGGGTGAAGTAAGCTCCGACCCGCAGGGCGATCGGATCGGGCTTATGGAAAAAGCCATGTTGCTCCTTAAGAAGGGCTCGGCCACGCACGGGTGGAGCTCAGCCGCTCTCACGCGGATCACCAGAGTGCTGCCGGGTGCCGATCCCCGCTGGCCCCGACAGCGGGTGAACAGCTACGGCGACTTCCTGGTCCACCTTGTGGAAGTCGGAAATCTATCGGACGGATGGTTCGCAGCCCGGATAGCGTCTCTTCTGCGCTCTTTAAGACATTCGCGCGTAGTGCGTGACCTGAGAGAAAATGCAGAGGCCCCGGGCCACTCCGGCGGACTTGAAGAGGTGTTGAAGGATCCGGAGGAAAGGCTCAAGACACACCTTATTAAAGAGCTGCGTTCAGTCTACTGGCAGTTGGGCAGAATTCTTGAAACACGCTTCCAAACAAACTCCTCTGCAGGGAAGATTCAGCGCTTCACCAGGGAAGAAAGGAAGTTGGTTGAGGAGCTTGCAGGCTATTCGCTGCTTCAGGGTGAATGGGAGGAAGCGGCCAGAAAACTCTTGATAGGCGGATCCGGGCTGAGGCGGCGCCTGCAGGGATCGGGCAAGCCGCGCGACGTGGTCGAAGTTTATCGCTGGATCATAGAACTCTCAGGCCACCGCTTGTCCGCCGAAAGCGCGGAAGCACTTCAAGCTGAGAGAGCGAATCTGCTTGAGGGAGCCCCCGAAGGTGAGTTGGGGCTTATGCTGCGGCTTGCCTGCAGCGCCATGAGCGACCTTGAGGAAGGAAGATACCGGCGGGCATTTATCCGGGCGCGGCGGGTTCTGCGCGAGCTTGACGGTCCGGCCGGGCCGATTTCCGCGTGGCTTGCAAGGCGAAGCGCCGTGATAGCGGTTCGAGGTGCGCTTGCTGAAGCGGCCCATGCCGTGAGGCCTGTGCCGCGGGCCGGAAAACTCACCGGTGAAAGGGCGGTTGTACTACTCATTGACGCCGGGCGCCTTTACGGCGAACTTAAGGATCCCGCCGGCCTCCAGAAGGTAAGAGAAGCCTTGAAGTCACAGGGCGAAGATGCGCTCGCCCTCTATGGGTTGGCGCTCCTCGAAGCGCTTGAGAAAAACGATCGGGCGCGATTGCGCGCGCTGCTTGTGGATCCGCGATCGGAGAAGTTGCTCGCACGGAGTGCATGGAAGCGTATTGCTTCAGGCTCACAGATTCCGCGGCGGTCGCAGGAGATCCTAGTTGATCTCGCCCGCATATGGGACGCACTGGGCGAAGGCGATCAACTGGGTGACATTCTTGTAGCTCTTGCCGAAAGCAGGCAGAGCGAAAGAGACGAAGCATACCGCCTTTACGTTGAAAGCCTCTACGTGCTCAACAAAGGCCTTTGGTCTCTTGCATGCAAGAAACTTGAGAAGCTTCACCGCTTTATCGAGGGGCAACAAGGTGCAGGAGCGGTTTCCGGGGAGGCGGGAGAAGAAATACCCGGACTTTCTTTAGCCTCTATTGGGCCTCTCTACAGGCTCGCATGGGAGAAAAAGCAGGTCTGGGAAGCCCAAGCTTCGCTGCTCGGCAAAGCCCAAGAGCTTGTTGAGCGCCTTTTCCTTCCGCCTGATTTCGACTCTGATCCGGAAAGCGCTTTTGAAGCTGCAATGGCTCTTACAGAGGCTTACGCCAAGTATGGTACGTTTCACCAGCTGACAAAGAGCTTGGAGACCTTTACAAGCTCGTGGGAAAAGTGGGTTCACCGCTACGGGCCTTCGCCGTTTTTGGAGCTTGAGTTCATTCGCGTTGTGGATTCATGCAGGCGTGCCCTTGATCGAGTCATCGCCGCATTTTCGGTGCGCACCGACGCTACGTTGTTTACAGAAGGCAAGGCTCTCCTGCGACACCTGCGCCGCCTGCTGAACGCTAAGGATGCCTACAAACTTCAAGAAGCGCAACTTTGCGAGCGCGAGGCCGAAAGACTCGGAGAATCGTTGCGCAACGCCCCGCCCGCTTTGCGGCCTCAACTGAGAAAAGCTTGTGCGGAGCGTTTTCTCGAAGCCGCGCAGAACGCCGCCTCAGCAGGTGCTGATCCGCTTTGGGTGGGAGAACTTTTCCTGTTGGGCGGTGATCCCGCAAAAGCGGTTCCTCTGCTTAAGGAGGCCATGCGTGACACAACCGGAAACGATGGAGGCAGAAGGGCGGCTTTCTTGCTCGGCCGGGCGCTTCAGAGGTTGGGACGCGATAAAGAAGCTCTTAAGATTTTCGCCGGGGTTACCGGCTGGGGAAAACCTGCTCCGGGAACCGAGCCTCCTGCTCCTCGCGACCGGCTCCTGCCGCTTTACTTCGAGGCGCTGCTCCAACAGGGCCGATCGCTTATCAGGTTAAAGAGGTGGGAAGCGGCCGATGCGGTATTCGCCTACCTCTATCTGACCCTTCGGGAAGACAACCCTGTTTGGCGCAGAGCGCTTTATCTGCGCGGAAAGGCCAAGCTGCTCCAGGCGGTTCAAACTACGAAAGGCCGGCGTGACCTTTTGGATCAGGTCATATCGATTTTCGAGGAGTTCAGGCAGCGCTTCCCCGGCCCTACGGGTGTGGAAGAGCCGTCGGGATCGGGTGTCGATATCTTGGATCGCACCGAGCGCGACCTCGTTGAGGCGTTACAGCTCCGGGCTGAGGATCCCGCCCAGCACCTTAAGGCGATCGCTTTGGCGCGGAAAGTCGCCGACCGCTTGGAAAAGAGCCTTCCGAGGCTTTCGAGTGCAGGGAAAAAGCTTCTCCTTGATGTCTTGCTGCGCCTTGCCGATATAACGTTCGAATTGGGCCGGCGGGAGGAGGCCCTCAGGTGGTACCAAAAGGCCGCCCGTTACGCAGCGGGATCAGCTCATTCGCTTTGGATCTACTTTCAACTGGGGCGCTGCGCGGCTTCCTTGGGCCGATACAGAGAGGCGAAGGCTTTTCTTGAATACGGGCGGCGACTACTCGGCCACATGCCGATTGGGGAGCTTGTTAAGAGCGCTCCGGGTGACGATCCGCGTGCGATTTGGGAGAAAAGGTTCTTGCTTGTTGAGAAGAGCTTGGCGGTAAGTAAAGGAGCACCGGGACTGAACCGGACGGCTCAAGGAAGCGGGGGAAGGTGATGGAGCGGTCTGAGGTTTGCAACCCTTCGGGTGAAGTCGTAGGGCGGGAGCTGCTTGCGGAGACTCTGGACCGCTTTGTGGGTGAGGTCGCCGGTTTTCTGGAAAAAGAACGCCGGGCTGCAGAGAGCGGGGACGCCGAAGAACTGCTCCGCCTGGCGGGAGAAAGAGAGAGATTGAACGAAGTTATCGAAAAACTCGGTGCCCTTATCGCTCTTGCAGAGCGGAGAGGAGCGGTTCCCGTTTGGCTTGAGGAGCGCTTGAGCTCTCTTGCACAGGAGGCTCAGGCCGGTATGCAGGCCACCTCCGAGCTGCGCGGTAAGATTCTTGAGGGACTTAAAGTTTTGGGCAAGGTGAAGGCTGCAATGGCGACTTATGTAACGCCGCAGCCGAGGCGGGGAGGATTGCTTAACAGGCAAGGCTGATAACGGACAGTGGGCTCCGTGGGGAGGGAGCCCGATTGAAAGGGGGAAGAACTTTGAGAAGCGGGAGGCGCTTTCGCATGTTGTTGTTCTTGCCCGCCGTTTTCGTTTCAACGCTTTCGGTGGGTGGAGGGCCGCAGACCTTTGAGCTGGGTTTTACTCCCGCTCTGAACCCTTCGGACCTGCCTGTGCTTGATTTGGACATGGTCGCCGGCGGGCTTTGGAAGCCCGGTCTTTCCCAGCGCCCCCTTTCGGACGGCGGAGGAGATCAAGGAAGATTTCCGCTTTTTGCATTCCCGCAGCTTGTTTTTGCAAGAAACGGAAAGGAACGCGTTCTTTCGTTTCCGCTCAAAGGTGTTTGGGCGGGTGCAGAGCTCAAGGAACCAATAGCGGTTTACCCGGGTGCATGTTTCCGCTTTCAAGCCCGCGTTTCGCACAAGGGGCTGAAACACAGCGCCTTTTACCTCGGTGTTTTTTGGGAGGACGGCGCTGGTGAGCCTCTCAGGGGACCGGACGGTGAGCGGGTTGTGGCTTTAAGCTCTCCAATGGAAGGAGATGGAACGGGCGCTATTGCAGTGGTATCAGGCCGCGTGCCCGAAGGAGCGCGGAAGGCAAGGCCGTTTTTCTTTCTAAGAGGGCGCCTGCCCGACCTTAAAGGAGTAGTACGGATAAGCGAAGCCCTGTTCAGTCTCACTCCCGGCTTGCTTGTACAGTTTCAGCGTTCCTTGCTTCTTTTCCCGGCCGGAGATCCCGTTGTTTGGCGCTTGAGATCGGTCGGTTTGGAACCCGGCACATACTTTGTAAAAGTCGCCCTTACGGGACCTGAGTCAAAAGTGCAGTTGGGTGAAACCAGTTTCCGCACCCTTGCAACTCCGGAAGATCAGCTGCGATTGCGCGGCAGCTTTGTTGAACTGCTCTCCCGTGCAAACGAGCAGCCAGGGCTATACAACGCTGCTTTTGATCTAACGGACGGCGGAGGAAAGGAGCAAACCCGGAAGTTACAGATACGTTTCGCCTTGCTTGGGGAGGAGGCGGGTGAGTTTGGGGGCACGCTGTACCAGTTTGTGCCGGCGGTCTCCCTGCGGCTGCTTGAGCGGCTTACGCGAACCGAGGCTTTTGAAGAGCTTCTGGAAGACGTTTCGCTCAGCACTTTGCACGTAACCGTGCCTGTCGACCGGCTTGAAGTCTTCTCGGAGATCTTGGATCGCGTTGCCGGCCGCGGGTGTGCGGTGCGCTGGCTTCTGACTTTGGAACCCGGCCGTAGGCGGCCCGGAATCGAGAAAGTAGGTACCGCGCTCGCCGGGCTTGCTCACCGGATCGATGCGGTTGAGATCGCACCCGGCACCTTTACCGAGCAGGAGATAAGTGCCTTGGTGCAGAGTGTTTCAGGCCGCAGGGCGGCCGTACCTCTTCAAATACTTTCGCGCGGGGTGCGCAAAGCGTGGGCGCATGGTTTTACCATAGAGGAGGAAGCGGAAGGAACGGGTTTGCCCGGGAAGCTCAAGGAGGCCGGATCGGCCCGCTGGGTTTTCATAGAAGGCACAGGGCGGCGGTTCCTCTACAATGCGGTTCTCGCTCGGGTTGCCGGAGCCAGGACCATTGTTTTTTCAGGGCTTGAAGGCGGATTTCTCCAACTTACGCCTGCCGGCTGGAGCCCGACCGCAAGCTACGGCCTGTGGCGTACGCTTCAACGCATGCTCGGTGCGGCAGCGTACATTGGGCCAATGTCTTTTGGGGCGGATGTGGAAGCTTACTGGTTCCGCTGCGCGGAAGGAGATGTGATTGTTGCGCGCAGCAAAAAGGCCTCAGGCAAGGCGGTGCTTAGAACCACCTCACCTGTGAGGGCTTTCGATTGGTGGGGAGGAAGTCGCTTGCTTGCGCCCGAAGAAGGTCGCGTGACTTTGAATCTCGGTCTTGAGTTCCGCTTCTTCTTGGGGCGGTCTTTCGGGTATGACCGCACTTTGCAAGCCCTGCGCTTGGTGGAAGCAAATGCGAAGGAAGGCGGCGGGGTGCTGAAATTCTCAATTCAGAACTTCCTGGGCAGACAGGCGATACTTGAGGTAAGCGAGCAGAGAGGCGCTTTCAGCAAACAGATTGTGCTTAAGCCTGAAGGCGTAACAACGTTTGAGGTTGAGGTATCTCCTGCGCTTGCGCTTAGACTG
>CAZGYL010000061.1:0-13750 GCA_964529985.1 uncultured Planctomycetia bacterium
GTGAAGGTTTTCCAGGCCAGAGCCGTCAGAATTTCAAAATACGTGGGTGTCTGTGAGAGAGACTCCACCTCACTGCTCATGCCGGCGAGCTGCTTTGCAAAAAGCTCGGGCGTAATCTGTTTTCCTGCGATCCTGATCCTTTCGGTGACGCATTCAAGGTGCGGCGAAAGGTAGGTTCCGACCCTGCGGCCTGCTGTGCTGAGCAGCGCTTCAAGCAGGAGGCACAATGACCCTTTCCCCTTACTGCCCGTTACATGCACGGCCGGCAGTTGCTCTTGGGGATCGCCCACAGCTTGAAGCAGAAGGGCCATGCGGGTTCTGTCTCCCCTTTTAAGCACGGGAAGCCCGACCCGCTCGTAGTTTGTGAAGCGGTTCAGAAAGGATTCCGCGGTGCGGAAGGTCCAAGTCCGCTGTGTTGTCACAAGCTGCCTCAGGCTCTATCTTCGGTGTCCGTACCGGACGGCCCGGCACACGTGAGCTTCAGCTTTGCGAAGACTCCTGATTATACCAGCGGGGCTGGGGTGAGAAGACGGGCGGCGAGAATGCGCAAGAAGAGGAAGCCTTTGATCGGCCTGAACGCGGATTTTGAGTCCGGGCGGTTTGTGCTTCCACCGGGTTACCAAAGGTGTGTTGTTGAAGCAGGAGGCGTACCTGTCGTCCTTGTGCCTGCCGGAAACAAGCGCAATATCAAGCGCCAAGTTGAGCTTCTTGACGGACTCATTCTGACAGGCTGTAACGACTACAGGCCCGCCCTGTACGGAAAGCGGCGGCACCGAGCCCTGCGCCTTGTCATTCCTCTGAAGGAACGGTTCGACCTTGCGCTTTGCCGTGAAGCGTTGAGGCGCGACCTGCCGATACTGGGGATCTGCGGGGGAATGCAGCTTTTGAACATTGTGTTGGGAGGCCCGCTTCTTCTGCATGTGAGGGGACACAAGAAAACGCAGCATGCTGTGAGGGTTGAGCCCGGGAGTCTGCTTGCAAGCATTCTCGGAACTTGCAGACTCCGCGTTAACAGCTACCACCACCAAGCTCTGGAGCGACCGGGGAGGGGCTTGCGGGCCGTCGGCTATTCCACCGACGGCTTGATCGAAGCTGTAGAGGCACCTGGAAAGCGTTTTGTCATAGGAGTCCAGTGGCACCCGGAACGCCTCAAGAGCAAGAGCACAGAGCGCCTTTTCGGCGCACTTGTTAAAGCAGCGGCTTCCGGGGAGGATTAGGTCCCATGGCTGCTGAAAAAGGCGCTCCGCGCTCTGAAGAAAAATCCCGCCCCGGGGAAGGTGTGTTGGACCTGTACATCGTGGCCGGAGAGCCTTCAGGCGATCTGCACGGCGGCAACTTGGTAAAGGCGCTGCGGCGGCTCAGGCCGGAGCTTCGGGTGCGGGCTTTCGGAGGCCCCAGGCTTCGAGCAGCCGGGGCCGAGCTCTCCGCAGACCTCATGCAGCTGAGTATCGTGGGGGTTGAAGGCATAGCTCACCACTTGGGCACCTTCTTTGATCTATTGGATCGATTCCGCAGGGACCTGCTTGAGCGCCGGCCCCAGGTCGTGATCCTTATCGATTACCCGGGATTGAATTTCATTCTGGCAAAAGTGGCGCGGCGGCTGGGGGTCCCGGTCGTATATTACTGCTGCCCGCAGCTTTGGGCATGGGCGCCCTGGCGCGTGGAAAAGATACGGAAGTTGGCCCACCTCCTTCTTGTGATTTTCCCCTTCGAAGTGCCTTTCTTCTCGGGTGGACCCGCTGAGGTAGTCTATGTGGGGCACCCCCTCGGCGATGAGCTTGTGCGGTTTCCGGCCGGCGAAACCAGGGCGGAAGTCCGCAGGGAGCTTGGTGTGGGGGAAAAAGAGCTGCTTGTAGGCCTTTTCCCCGGAAGCCGCAGGCAGGAAATAGCCGGTCTTTCAGCTTTTATGGGGCGGGCGGCGCTTCAGCTAAGGAAAAGAGCTCCGGGCCTCAAGTTCGCGTTCTCCTGCCTTGAGGATCGTTTCAGGTCCCTTCTGCCGGCACGCGGCCCATGGAACGTGCTGGGCGGACCGGGCGAGCGGCTTATGGCGGCGAGCGATTTGGCTCTTGTAGCCTCGGGGACCGCCTCGCTTGAGCTTGCGTACTTCGGGGTTCCCTCGGTTGTGGTTTATCCGGTACCCAAGTGGCAGCAGCGGTGCTTCAACCTCTTTCGAACCACGCCCTTCATTTCAACGGTAAATATCCTGAACCGCGGGGAACTCATCCCGGAGCGCCTGGTAAGCGGCCGCAAATCTGAGCTGCGCGAGGTTGTGGAACTGCTGTGGCCTTATGTGAAAGATCCAGGGGCACGGAAGGCCGGAAGCGAGCGCCTTCGGGAGGTTACCTCAGAAGTCCTTGCTCCGGGAGCAAGTTCAAAAGCCGCCGCCTGCATCGCGGCCTTTTGTGATCGCTGTCGGGCTGATGGTTCGGTAGAATGAAGGCATGCGTGTTGAAAGACCGGATCTTACAGCGGAAAAGCGGCGGCTTATTATCCTGATATGCGCGCTTGTTGCGGTCGTGGCCATGATGCTGGCCTTCCGCACGCGCATGTCCTCAGACGCAAACAAGGCCTCCGTAGCTGTCAGGCCTTCGGAGGTCCCGCACGCCCTGCCGGGAAAGACACCCAAGAGTGCGGCCAAGCAGATCCCGAAAAAGTTCCCCCTGCCGGAGAAAGAACCCCTCATTCCCCCTCAAGTGCCGATCGATCCTGTCAGGCCGGGAGGCTTTCCCGGCGATCCGGAAGCTGTTCTCAGAAAGGTTGTCGATTTCACTTTCGAGCTTGAACCCGAACCGCTTGCATATCTGCTCTACAAGCTGCGCACCACAAAGCCAGACGATCCCGAGCGGGCCAATGCCCCGTGGAAAACCCAAAGTGATCTGATTCCGAGCGTGGAGGACAGAAAAGCCGCTCGACATCCTTTGAGGGGTAAGTGGGTGAAGATCATAGGCACTCTAAGGGGTGAAACTTATCAGTGGACGCCTGTAAAGAAGCCCGGTCCTTCCGGCGTATACCAGATTTACCGCAATTACGTCTTCGACGTACAAGGAAAACTGATTTTCGTTTACACCATTTATGACCAACCGCGGTTTGAGGCCGGGGACGAGGTTGAAACCGAAGGGCTGTTTCTCAAGATTCTTACCTACTACAACCGGAAGAATGAACCTGTCGCTGCACCTGTCGTCATAGCCGAGCGGCTCAGGCGCTATGTGCCGCCGCCGCGGCGCTTTTCGGTTCTCTGGGATCTCGTGCTGCCTCTTGCCGTGGTTTTCGCGGGCGTGGTACTCGTGCTTATCATGTTGCGGGGTGGAACGCGGGGGCTGCGCGGATCGAAGAAGACCCGCAAGGCCGGTCAACCCTGAGGAGCCCATGCGGCGGGTGCTGGGGTACTTGTTTTTCTTGGCTGTGGGTGCTGCGGGTCTGGTTTCACTTTACGGTAGGTACCAAGGAGTGGGGAGTGCAGCGCCGTTCGGGTCGGAGACCGATTGGTTGGGCGTTGCACTTTTGGGAATCGCGCTTTTGGGAGGTTTGGGTTTGCTTGTAGTGCGGCGGCCGCGCCGCGGGGAGGACGCCGGACATGGAAGAAACGCTCACGAGCCGTGAAAGAGTTCTTGCCGCCTTACGCCATGAGGAGGCTGATCGAGTCCCGATCGACTTCGGGGCTTTCCGCTCCTCGGGGATCCATGCGGGACTTTACGCGAGGCTGCGCCGGTACTTGGGACTGCCGGAGAAGAGGGTTCGGCTTTACGACGTCATGCAGCAGCTTGCCGAGCCCGATGAAGACATTCTGGATTTCTTTCACGCAGACGTGCTTCAGGTTCACCGGCTGTGTCCTTCTTTCGGAATACCCATTGACAGCTGGAAGGAAGGCTCTCTACCTGACGGCACGCCGGCTGAGGTGCCGCGGGAATTCGATCCCGTGCCGCTTGAGGGCGGGGGTTGGGAAATACGGCGCAACGGAACTCCGATAGCTCGAATGACAAGCGGGGGTTTGTACTTTGATGCGGTGCATTTTCCGCTCGCCGATGTTGAAACCGTCGCGGAGCTGGAAAAGCGGTTTTCTCGGCCCGGGGTAAGCGAACGCGAAATAGCTTTTCTGAAGAAACAACTTGATAAGGTGAGCGGGAGCAAGCGCGCCGTGCTGTATTGTTTCGGCGGGAATATATTTGAGGGCGGCCACGGGTTGATGGGTTACGCGGCGTATATGTACAACGTGGCGGCGAATCCGAAACTCATAGAAGCTTTGAGCTCGCTTCTTGCAGAGTCTTATGTTTCCGATTTGTCGGTGCTCCTACCTATTGTCGAAGGGAAGGTGGATATCATAGCGTGCGGGGATGATTTGGGGATCCAGACCGGGCTTCAGATATCACCGCAGGACTACAGGCGCCTCATCAAGCCGTATCAAAAGCGGGTTTACGAGTATATCCGTACAAACAGCTCCGCATATCTGTTTCTTCACAGCTGCGGCTCGATAGTCGAGTTGCTCGAAGATCTTATCGAGATCGGCGTCCAGGTGATAAACCCGGTTCAGATCTCGGCCAAAGGTATGGACCCGGAAGCTTTGAAGCGGCGTTTCGGCCGTGATTTGACCTTTTGGGGAGGCGGGTGTGATACGCAGCACGTGCTTCCTTACGGATCTCCGGAGGAAGTCCGTCTTAATGTGAAGCGGAACATGAAAGCTTTGAAGCCCGGCGGAGGCTTTGTTTTCACTCAGGTGCACAATATTCTTGACAAAGTACCGCCTGAAAACGTGCGGGTCATGTACGAAACCGCGCTCCAGGAAGGCTGGTACCGGTAAGGGCGGCGTCGGGAGGCCGGGAGAGCGCCTGTAGTATTTGCCGGTATTTTGTAACAGAGGACAGACCGTGGACGTCTTGAAAAACGGAGAACGGCCCAAGACAAAGAAACCGCCGAGTGTGAGCGAGCTTGTGGCAGCCGCCAGGGCCGGTGACAGGGCCGCAATGGAGGCTTTGATCCGGCGGGAGCTTCCATGGGTGCGGGGCCTGATCGCTGGATATATCAGATCGCCCGAAGAGGTCGATGATCTTTGTCAGGAGGTGTTCATTTCGGTATGGCGCAGGCTGGGGCGGCTGCGCAGAGCGGGTCGGTTCCGGCCTTGGCTGTACCGGATAACGATAAACAAAGTCAGGTCATACTTGAGGCACCGGAGGCGGTCGCTTGAAGCGCCGCTCCCTGAAGAGGATGACGTGCCGGCGGAAGACCACTCCGCGGAGAGACTGCAGGAGCAGGAACTTCTGGAGCAGGCGCTTGCGGCTTTGCCGGCGGAGTACAAGGACCCTCTGGTGATACACTACTTCCAGGGGAAATCGACGGCGGAGACAGCAGCGATTTTGGGATTAAGACCGGTGACGACCAGAATCAGGCTGATGCGAGACAGGAGGCAGTTGGCCCGGGTGTTGCGCAAAATGGGAGTCCTTTGAGTGCTTCCGGAGGAAACCATGGAGGGTCAAACAAACAGCAGTGAACGGCCGGAAGCCTGCCGGAAGGCGCATGAAAGCATCCTGCGCCGCGAACTGGGGTTCAAGACGGAAAAGGAGGAGCGGGATTCTCTCGCCCGTCACCTGGAGGAATGCCCCGACTGCAGGAAGCTTTCAGCTGAAGAAAGGGCTGTCTCCGAAATGCTCCTGCGTCATGCGGAGCGGGGGGATCAAAGGTGCGAGGGTATGGCTGCCAGGATCGCAGCCGCATTGCCTGAAAGGATCGCAGCCCCCTGGTGGTTCAGGCCTTCCGTGCGAGCCGCCGCCGCGGTGCTCTTGTTTGCCGCCGGGGTTTTCGTGGGAACGCTTTTGCGTAGCCGGGGCCGTTTGGAGGAGAGCGCCGGTGGTAGTACGGTCAAGGCCCTGCCGACAGTTGCGGCCCACAGTACAGTACCGCTGGCTTTGCCCGCCTGTTGGACATCGGGGCGTGACCGATTGGTTCATCGAGTGCTTCCGGGTGCCCGGGTCATTACTGTGGGCAAGCGCCATTTTTCGCTTTTCAATCCTGAACGTCCGGACGTCAGAATCGAAGTGGATTACGAGTCAAGGGTGCAGGACGTTTTGTATGAACCTGAGGTTCGCTGAAGGAGGAGGTGAATCATGAAAGGGGCGGTAGTTCTGGGTGTGTGTTTACTTGCCGGATTGGCTCTTGCAGCGGAAGTGCCGTACCTCGGGGTGGGCCTGAGTCCTGTGGGAAGCGAATTGGCTTCCTATTTGGGAATCGACGGCGGTGCTCTTGTGAACAACGTGGAGAAGGGCAGCCCAGCTGAGAAAGCGGGACTCAGGGTCAAGGACATCATCGTCATGTGGAACAGGAAGGCGGTCAAAGGCCCTGAGGATCTCGCAGCAAAGGTTCGATCCTCGAAGATCGGATCGAGCGTTCCTGTGGAGATCCTGCGCAAGGGGAAACGGCTGACCTTGAAGGTGCAGCTCGGCAAGCGGACGGCACCGGAAGCGGAGGCCGAAAAACCGGGCTACCTTGGAGTCGCGTTCGGTCCCGTTCCGCCTGCAGTGCGGGATTTCCTGGACCTGGGGGATCAGCCCGGTGTTGCTGTGATTCAGGTTTTGCCTGGTTCGCCCGCCCGGAAGGCTGGCCTCAAGGAGCGCGATATCATTCGAAAGGTAAACGGCAAGCCTGTCAGAGGGCCGGAGCAATTTCGCAAGATGATCTCCGCGAGGAAAGCCGGGGAAAAGGTGAAACTCCAGGTTCTCCGCCGCGGAAAGGAGCTTTCGGTCACGGTTACCTTGGGCGAGCGGCCTCCTGAGTTCAAGCGGTTCAAGCCGCCTTGCAGGATACCTTTTGTCCCTAGAATCGAGAAGGGCAAGGGGAAGATCATCCTGAAATGGAAGAGCCCGGACGGAAAAGAGCACGAAGAGACGATCGAAATCCCCTCACCCGAACAGTTCGAGTTTCACTTTCCTGAGCTGCCTGATTTTCCCGAGGGAACCAAGTGGCGCGAATACTTGGAAAGGTCGCTGCAGGAGGCACGCAGGCGCATTCAGGAATTCTCCCGCGAGATGCGTAGAAAACACGAAGCTTTGAAGGAAAAACTCCGCTCGGGAAGGACGATCCAGTTCGGAGGGGCTCCGGAAAGCAAGATCGAGACCGTACAAGTTACGAAATCCGGCTCCTTCGTCATGTACAGCGACGGGACGTACGAGATCTCCATAAAGACGGAGGACGGAAATAAGACGGTCACTGTGAAAAAGAACGGTAAAGTGCTTGCGAAGGATCTTCCCTACAAGAAGATCGGGACCTTACCCTCTGACGTTCAGAGGAAGATCAAAGAGCTGGAAAAGGGTATTAAGATCGAGGTCAGGACCAAGGTTGAAGGGCTCGGAAAGCTCAAGGAAGAAAAGAAGATTCTCAAGCTTCCGACTCAGAGAATCTGATGTCCGTGCCCGAAGCAACGAAAAGGTATAGTCGGAGGCTCGGTCGTACAGCGGGTATGGTGACCATCTGAGCGGCTGCCGCATGACCGCGGTAGGGCAGGGCGGAGAGCCCTGCCCTGTTTTTCGGGAATCGGACGGCGGCTCTGGAGAAGCGTTCTTACTTCAACAGCACCGGACCTTCTACCGGCAGGCGCTGTGCGATATCGTCGGGCAGATCTTCAGGACCCAATGCGAAAGTCGGCATGATCTCGCAAAGGCGTGCGGGCCGGCCCGCCGGATCGCGGGGCACTTGAACGCCCTTTTGCTCCAGCCAAGACCAGTGGAGCTTAACAAGGGCTTGCTGTGCCGCCTCCAAGGAATCCTCGCCGGTTTTTTGCTTAACGGGTGCGAACTCCTCGATTCTGGAGGCTTCTACAGCCAAGACCGAACGGGCGAAAGGCGCTACATCGAAGATGAATTGCTCGAATTTGATGCCGTTCTCCCGCTCGGGAACCACCCGGCTGCCTTGATCGTCCACGTGAGGTACTTTCTTGCGGGCCTTATGGTAGGGAAGCGAGACACTCTGATCGGCCAGGCGCTTGAAAAACAGAAGGTCAAAGACATGAATGGCCGGCGATCCCGCCCAAAAGCGCAGTTCTCCCTTCTGGTCCGTCGCCTCAGCAAGGCCTTTCGGAAGATCGCTGTATTCCACGACGTAATGTCTTCCGTCTTTGGTGCGGACCAAGACCCCGAGCTTTTCGTAAGGGGATTTTTTTCGCAACACTTTCAGGGAGTATTCCGAGCGCTTCAAGCTGTGAGCCCCGAGAAAGAAGGGCTCTGCAATCTTGACGAGGGGGTTGTCGACCTGAAAGTAGAACAGGTGCCGGTACCCCTCGGTGAGCAGCCGCTCCAGCATACCGGAGCGCACCAGGGCCTTTAAAGTTCCGCCGTGGCCGTCGGGGCTCATAAAGACCTGGTCGCGTGCGGCAAGAAAGATCCTGCCGTTGTCGTCTACCGCCGGAAGCGAACCTTGCCTGACAAAGCGGACATCCTTAAGCCTGAAGTTGTCGTGCTCCCTGAAAAACTCCTGAGTCCGGCTGTCGTTGGCATCGCTTGTGAGGACGAGAAGAGGCGGGGTGCGCCCGAACTTCCGCCCCAAGGCTTGAAGCTTCGTGCAGTGGATCTCGAAGAGGCTTGCTCCTGAAACCGGACCGAAAGGAAGCGTACCTTTCGGTCCGGGATAGCCCAACCGGGTACCCTGACCTCCTGCCACCACCAAGCAGGCGATGCGTCCTTCCCGCAGGAGCTTTTCGCCTTCCTGTTTCGCCTCCTCCCGTGTGATCCCGGGCCCTTCTCGGCCCAGAGGCCATACGTCGGGGCTTTGAAGGTTCTCAAGCGGCAGAGAGCTCGGGTCGAAGACCCCCTCGCCTTTCACAAGTCTGCTTACAAGCTCAAGATCACACCGTTCAATGGACTCCACCAGGCGATTGCGTCCTTCCTGGTCCAGCTCCTCCCAAAACCTCAGAAGGTGTCCCTGCCCGTAGGACTCAAGTCGCCGGCGTAGAGCCTCGACGTCGTATGCGGTCTTACCGTTTGCGGACATGGTCACCTGGTTCTCTTCCTCCGATCGAGCACAAGCACCTGTAGAATTCGCGAAACACTCTATCTTCTCACGTACGCGCGAGGCTGCCAATGCCGCGGGCGCGACCGTTTACAGACCCGGGCCTTCACAATCTTCGCGCCACCTTGACGGTTCGAGACATGATTCGCATAATCGAGCTTTTTGCGGGAGAGAAAACCATGGGCAAGAAGATCGCATTCAGCGGCATTCAGCCGAGCGGTGAGTTGCATATCGGAAACTACCTCGGGGCGATCCGGAGCTGGATCGACCTCCTGGATAAGTACGACTGCATCTTCTGCATCGTCGATTACCATGCGGTAACCGCGCCTTATGAGCCGTCCGAATTGGCTCGCCGCACCTATGAGGCCGCAGTGGTGTACATCGCTTCCGGACTGGATCCGGACCGCTGCACGATTTTCGTACAGTCGGACGTGCCGGAGCACACAGAGTTGCAGTGGCTGCTGGGCACGGTCACCCCGCTTGGTGACCTTTTCAGGATGACGCAGTACAAGGAAAAGGCTAAGGAGGTCAAAACCCGCCAGTCGGTGTGCAGCGGACTTTTGTGTTACCCGATCCTTCAAGCCGCCGACATTCTGCTTTACAAAGCCGAGGCGGTCCCGGTTGGTGAGGATCAAGCCCAGCACCTTGAGCTTACCCGGGAGATCGCCAGGCATTTCAATCGCAGGTTCGGGACGATTTTCCCCGAGCCCCGGACGCTGCTTTCCGAGGCGAAGCGGATTTTGGGAGTCGACGGCGAGCGCAAGATGAGCAAGTCGCTGGGCAATCACCTCGGCTTGACCGAGCCGCCGGAGGCGATTTGGGAGAAGCTCAGGACGGCCAAGACGGATCCCGCGCGGATCCGCCGCAACGATCCCGGTGATCCCGAGCGTTGCAACATTTACACGTATCATACCTTTTTTACGCCCAAGGAGGAGCGGATCAAGTGTGCGGAAGGATGCCGCACGGCCGCTATCGGGTGCGTCGACTGCAAGAAGGTGCTCTTTAAGCACCTCATGCAGACGCTGGATCCGATCCGTGAGCGTTTCAACGAATTAGTGAAGCAAAAGGATTATATTAACGGAGTGCTTGATGCCGGACGCGACAGGTGCCGGGAGATCGCCCGCGCGACTATGGAAGAGGTAAGAGGCGCGATGGGGATCAGGCGCCTGCATTGACGCTCGCTGCAGTCCTCGGAGTGTGTGCCGCGCGTTACTTTGCGTCCCTCAACTCACGTACGGCTTTTGCAAGGGTTTCAAAAAGACTTTCGATCTGTTCTTCCGGTACACATGAAAAGGCTATACGCACATCCTGCGGTCCTGTGGATATAACGCCGAGGCCGTAGCGGTCGAGCAGATAGGTGCGCAGTTCCTCAGCCGTCAGATCCCTCAGCCGTATCGTCATGAAATAGCCGCCTTGGAAGGGATATACCTCCCAGAGATCTCTATAAGCCCCCTTATTAGCCGCCTCAGCGACCCTCCGCGCCCGGCTTGCAAGGATCTCCCTTGTAGAGCGCTGTTGCGTCGGGAAGTCGGGATCACGAAGGGCGCGCAGGATAATGCTTTGCCCAACATGTGAAACATTTGAAATACAGCCTCTTATCGCCCCACCCACTTTCTTCTCCAGCGCTCCGTAGAGACGGTCCGTACCTCCTCGGATACCGAATGTCAGGAAGCCGCACCTGAAGCCCCAAACGAACTCTTCCTTTGTCGCACCGTCCACCTTGACGGCAAGCAGCCGTTCGGAAGCATCGCAGAGAAATCCAAAAAGCGATTGGATCAGTCTGCCTTCTTCGTACACAAGCCCGAAGTATGCGTCGTCCAAGATTACAAGGAGGTCCCGGCTTTCGGCTGCTTCAGTGAGGATCGCAACCACCGTTTCCCCTTCCTTTACCGTCGGCACGTATCCTGTGGGGTTGTTGGGGAAGTTCAAAAGCACGATCGTCTTGCTCGCGGCGGGTCGCTTGCGCAATGCCTCACCGAGTGCCCCGGTATTGAGTCCGCCCGCCGAATCATACAAGGGAAAGGTCCCGATTTGAGCGCCGAGTCGAGTCCGGAACACCAGGTTGTAGTTTCCCCAGTACTTGTCCGTGAGCAAAATGACATCGCCCGGATCGACAAAAAGATCTCCCACCACGCTGAGGCCGTGCGTAAGCGCGTTTGTAACAACGGGAAGACTCACGTTCTTCCCCTGCATAGCCGGGTTTTCGCGGCGTTGTTTTTCAAGCCAAGCCTCCCTGAGGTCTTTGCGCCCGGTTGCCGGTGCGTAAGGGTAAAGTTCCCTCGGAGGAATTTCGTTGAAGTACCGGTGGACACATGGCAGGTAGAGAGGATCGCGGCCGTCCGTTGCAATCCCTATCGTTGCGTTGATCCAATGCGCCTTTTGCTTCGCCTCCTGACTCTGGCTTAAAATGCCGCGCGGAAAGAAGAGCTCGCGCCCTCGCGCGCTCAACATGCGTGCCACAGCAGGACATTCACGTTCAATGAGCTCGTTCAGTTCAGCTGCAAGGGGATGCATGTCTACTTCTCCTTGCCTTTTTGGTCCGCCTCTCTATCCCGCTGACTTTCCCTGAGGCGCTTCAGTTCCTCTGAGAGCGCCTTTAAGTAAGCGGCCGCCGTTGTTGCCGCCGATCGTCTCTGTGTCGTAGGGGGAACAAGAACAAGTAATCTGCCCTTTAGTATCAAAAGCACCGTGGTGCCGTCTCTAAGTCCTATCTGCTCCATGCCACCGCCGGTCCTGATGCTGACCGCATCCGGCCGCAGGCGTGAAATGATCTTTTGCATTGCCTGCCGGGCTTGATTCTTATCGCGGTAAAAAAGCACGCAGAGCTCTGCGTCGCCTTCACCGAGGGTGTAGTGTGCGTAGAGACCTTCAACAGACGGCGTTCCGGAGGGCCCAGGTTCGATCCCCAATTCAGAGCACAAGCGGAAACCGGGAACAAGGCGCAGTAGGGCGCCTGAACGAAAACAAAGTACGCTTCCGGGATCAAGACCCTCCCGTGGTAGAGCCGCAGCAAAATAAGGGATCGCACAAGGCCCGGGGATCTGAGATGCCAGACGGCCGGCAAGAGCATGAAGTTCGGCCTTACCTATGGTCTCAGGTTCTGTGGGGCGGAGAGCGAAAACCCATCTACCCTGCCAAAGGAGAAACTCCCGATCCGAGCTGAATGCCGCGCACCCGATCTCTGCGTTGCGTCCCGGAGCACTCCGCGCGCGCAGGGCTGTGAAAAGGCAGTAAGCTTCAGCGCTCGAGGAGCAGCGGAATGCAGTAAGATCAACCGTAGTTTGTTCAAGCTGCAGGCGCAGCGCTTCGGCCTGCTCGATATCGTAAGGGAGCAGGAGCTCGGAAGCGCTTCCGAGGAGAAGCTCCAAGTCCTCTCTGCCGTAGCGCTCAACAGCACCTTGCTTCTCCCACGGCGTTGTCTTCAGGGCCTCTACGCCAGCGAGAGGCGCCGGTTTTGAAGGTCCTGCGGCGCAACCGAGGCAGGCCAAAAGGATAGGAAGCCCGCAGTGCTTCATTTTCAACACCTTTTCAAACCAAGTTCCTCTTGAACCGAAGCCGGCTTGCGCACCTGCGGCCCGCTATGATACCCGAGGTGTGATCAGTGACAAAGGCCCGGGGACCGCCGGCCGTTGCGCCGCAGGAAGCGTCAGCCTATAAAGTACCCCGGAGGTAAGCGATGAGCGAGAAGCAGCCGCCGGATGTTGCAATCAGTCGAGGTATTTTCCGATACCTGCGTGCCTTGGGACCCACTCTTATCACCGCATGCGTGGTTTTCGGCCCCGGCAGCCTGGTGGTAAGCGCCAAGGTCGGTGCCACCTATCGCTATGAGCTTCTCTGGGTGTTGATTTTCACAGGGACCCTCATGGCTTTTTTCGTCAGTATGGGGGCAAGGATCGGCGTTGCCGGGAGCGCGACACCTTGCACCTTGCTTGCACGGGAGCTCGGCAAGCCCGCCGCCGTAATCACCGGCGGCGTCTTATGTTTGATTTGCACCGTGTTTCAGTTCTCAAACAACATGGCTTTCGCCCTTGTCGCGGATGCGATTGTAGGAGGGATCCCGAAATGGGTGACTCTGATTTGCATGAACGCGATCATGATCTTTTTCCTGCTTGTCGCCGGAGACGTGTATAAGACGGTTGAGAGATTGATGAAGGTCATGGTCGGGGTTGTGCTTGTCTGTTTTCTTTTCAATCTGCTTGTCAAGCCTCCCGATTTAAGCGCTGTCTTGGCCGGGCTTCTGCCTCATATTCCCGGAGCTGCGGAGCCTGAGGCTGCGGCCGGTGCGCCGGACCCTCTCTTGCTTATCGCATCGCTTGTCGGGACGACTTTCTCGATCGCCGCGGCGTTCTACCAGGGCAATCTGGTACGGGAGAAAGGCTGGACTATCAAGCAGTATCGGGAGGGGATAGGCGATGCAATCTGCGGAGTGGGGGTTTTGACTGCTGTAAGCTTCATGATCATGCTTACAGCCGCAACAGTAATCCCCGGGAGGCGTATAGCCAACGTGGCCGACCTGGCCATGACGCTTCGACCTCTTTTGGGGCCCGCCGCATACAGCGTTTTTTGCGTGGGTCTTGTTGCTGTGGCGATGAATCCTTTTCTTATAAATGCAATGATAGGAGGCGGTGTGCTTGCAGATGCCCTGGGTCTTAGGGGCGGAATGAGCGGAAGAGCCGCCCGGTGGTTCACAATCGGCGTTCTTCTTGTGGGGATGACGGTTGCGCTGGTTGCAACGGGCACAAAACGCACGCCCGTCCAATGG
>CAZGYL010000062.1:0-13709 GCA_964529985.1 uncultured Planctomycetia bacterium
TGCCCAAAACCTTACGTACCGCATAGGTCTTTCGCAGTCTTGACCGCGAACGAGAGAAAGATTCTACGAATCATGCAGACTTATATAAGGCGGCCGCTTGAGGCCGTTCGCTCCGAGCTCCGAAGGGCCTACCGGAAGGAGAAGGCCCGGCTGAGGCGACTGTACCGTCTCTTCCTCAAGCAAAAGAGCCTTAAGGAGTTACGGCGTCCCGCGGACCGGCCCTCCTGAGACCCCTCGCCTTCGGAGCCCGAGTCCGGCGTACCGGACCACACAGCCCGGCGCGACGGGTCTTGACAGGTTTCGGTCACGCGGTTTAATTGAGACGCTTTGCGTGCAGGCCCTCCGACCGGATTTCGGTCCGGATTTCCGGCCGCAAGGCACCCCCTGCGGATCGTTGCGAAACTCGCCCTTTAAGGTAGGACAATTAGGGAAAAGAGTGGCAGGAAACGGAGTACGCTTTATGGGACTTACGAAACACCCGGGGCTCAACCAGTGGATCGAGGAATGCGCGCGGCTGTGCAAGCCTGAGAAAATCGTTCTGATCACCGGCGATTCGCGCCAGAAAGAAGAGCTGATCGAGCAGGCCGTCGCAACCGGGGAGATTATACGCCTCAATCAAGAGAAGCTCCCCGGGTGCCTCTATCACCGGACGGCGCCCCACGACGTAGCACGGACAGAGAATCTTACTTTTATCTGCACCCCGCTTCGCGAGGACGCAGGCCCAACCAACAACTGGATGTCCCCCAATGAGGGCTACAGGCGGGGAAGCGAGCTTTTCAAAGATTCCATGCGCGGCCGGACCATGTACGTGGTTCCATTTTCCATGGGACCTGTGGGATCCCCCTTCAGCAAGATCGGAGTTGAGCTCACCGACAGTATTTATGTCGTACTCAACATGCTTATTATGACCCGCGTAGGGGACGTGGTGCTCGAGGAACTCGGTGTGGCGGGAGACTTTACAAAGTGCCTCCACAGCAAGGCGGACTTGGATCCCAAACGCCGGCTCATCCTGCATTTTCCCGAGGACAACACGATCTGGAGCGTAGGATCCGGTTACGGCGGCAATGTGCTTCTGAACAAAAAATGCCTTGCCTTGCGTATTGCAAGCTACATGGCGAAGCAGGAGGGTTGGCTTGCCGAGCACATGCTTATTGTGGGCGTTGAGGAACCCAACGGCCGTATTGAGTACATCGCCGGAGCGTTTCCCAGCGCCTGTGGAAAGACCAATCTCGCAATGCTTGTGCCGCCCGAAGGCCTACGTAAGAAAGGATATCGAATCTGGACCGTCGGGGACGATATCGCCTGGCTCCGTATCGATACCGATGGAAAGCTGTGGGGGATCAACCCGGAGACCGGCTGCTTCGGGGTTGCACCCGGAACTAACTCCAAGACCAATCCCAACGCCATGGAGATGATCAAGCGCAACACGATCTTCACCAACGTGGTGCTCAACCCCGACGGCACTGTGTGGTGGGAAGGGGGCGACGGTGAGCCTGCCCCTGAAGGCGCACTTGACTGGCAAGGCAGACCTTGGAAGCCGGGCATGAAAGACGAGCGGGGTAACCCGATTTTGGGGGCCCACCCCAACGCACGCTACACAGCACCCCTGGAGCAGTGTCCGTCGCACTCCTTCCGATTGGAACACCACCACGGGGTGAATATTTCGGCCATTATTTTCGGCGGCAGACGCGCCAGGCTTGCACCACTTGTTTACGAAGCTTTCGATTGGGCGCACGGCGTGTATGTAGGGGCCACAATGGCAAGTGAGCGTACCGCAGCGCAGTACGGCAAACTGGGCGAAGTGCGGCGCGACCCGATGGCTATGCTGCCCTTCTGCGGCTACAACATGGCCGACTACTTCGAGCACTGGTTGCGCATGGGAGTACGCATGCGCTGGCAGCCAAAGATCTTCCACGTCAACTGGTTCAGGCTGGACGAAGACGGGAATTATCTCTGGCCGGGATACAGCGAAAACCTGCGTGTGCTTGAGTGGATATTGGCCCGCTGCCGCAACGAAGTGGGAGCGCGCAAGACCGCTATCGGTTTTGTACCTCGGCCGGAAGACATTGACATGAGCGGCCTGGACCTGTCCCGCGAAACCATGGAAAAGCTCCTTGAAATCGATGCTGAGCAGTGGCTTCAGGAGCACGAGGCCATCACCGAATATTTCAGGAAGTTCGGGCGGCGCCTGCCGCTTGAGCTGTGGGCTCAACACGAAGCGCTCAAGCGCCGGCTTGAAGAACTGGGCTCAGGCACGGCCACTCAACCTCGACCTCTGAACAAAAAGGCCACCTGAAAGCCGGCCCTGGGCTGTGCTTGGGGCGGGGGCATGGCGGGAGATCGCACCTCGGCATACAAGCTGCGCCTTCTGGGCTCCCGGCTCACCGTGCCCCTCCTGCTCCTGTGCGCAGCGGTTCTGTTTTCGTGGGCCCCCCTTACAAGCAACGATACATTTTGGCACATTGAAGCCGGCCGCATTTTCCTGAAGACCGGGCGGGTGCCTCACGCCGATTCGTTTACATTCACCTGCAAGGGAAATCCTTGGGTGAACCACGAATACCTTGCAGGCGCCCTTTTCGCCTTGGCCGATGCCGCCTGGTCCACTCGGGGGCTTCTGCTCCTTACAGCCGCGGTACTGTTCCTCGCTGTGATAATCCTATGGAGAGCCGCCCTTCTGCTAGGCCCCCCTGAGGTTAACCGCGTCTTCCCCCTTGCAGCATTTTTTGCGCTTTACGCAGCACTTCCGCGCATCATGCCGCGGCCGCATATCTTTTCGCTCCTGGGAGCTTCCTATCTGGCGCTTCTCACCGCCTGCCTGTTGCGCCGGAAGTGGAAGATTCTTTGGACATGTCCGCTTTGTCTTTGGCTCTGGGCTCAGCTCCACGGAGGATTCCTCCTGGGACTTGCGTTTCTGCCTCTTGCCGGGGGATATTTTTTCTGGAAAACGCGGGCATACGCCGCGACTTCGGCTCTCCTTTTAAGCCCTTTGCTCCTCTTTTTGGGACCATATGGAGTCGAAACACTTACATTTCCCTTCAAGCTCCTTGGCTCCCGAACGTTCATGCGGCGGATTGCAGAATGGCAGCCCCTTTTTTCAGGCGCACCTTGGGGATTCCCTTTGTGTAACACAGTGGGGATTGCGCTCGTTTCGGCAGGGCTTCTCGTTTCCGCATTCACAGTCCGCTCAGACCGGGTGAACCTTCTTGTGTTTCTCTACCTTGCAGGGCTTTCGCTTTTGGCGCTGAAGATGCGGCGGGCCCTCGCATACCCCGTGCTTGTTGCAACCGTACCGATTTCGCTTTGGGCCGCACGGTCCTTGAGGCTGCGGAAGTTTTCCTCTACGCTCATCCCGGCTCTCCTCGCAGCTTCAGCGGTGCTGTGGGGGATCCCGGTGGGTGGAGCCGCAAGGAGGCCGGTACGCGACGGCGTCGGGCTCAACATACCCGAAAAGGCTTGCGATTTCTTGGCTTCCTTAGGTATAGCCGGCAAGTGCTACAACAGCTATATCTTCGGCGGCTACCTGACGTACAGGTTTTTTCCACGCGTACTTGTCGCCATAGACTCGCGCAACTTGGTTTACTCCGAGCCATTTTTCCAAAAATATGAAGAAAGCCAAGAACGGCCCACCAAGCTTCGCGCTCGACTTCTCAAGCAGGCTGATTTCGCACTCTTCCTGGCCCCTTCTCTGCCCGGATCCCACAAACCGATCTTGAAAGATCTGAGAGAAAAACCCGATTGGCATCTTGTTTACTTCGACGATACAGCGTTTCTTTATTTCAAAGAAAATCTCTATGAGCGTTACAACAGACGTGTCCCCGATTACACAGCTCTCAGGCCCGAGGATCTCAGCGTTGATACGTCGGGGAAAAGGGCACGCAGGCTGGCTCTCCAAGAAGCAAGACGGGCGACGGAGATTTGTCCCCATTCGCTTACGGCTTGGGTGCTGCGCGCGCGGGCGGCGCTTGCACTCGCTCTTTCCGAGGAGCAATCCGAAAATCTTTTGCTTGAAAGCAGGTGGGCTTTTCTTAAAGCTGCGGCCTTCAGGGATCTCGCAATGCCGCCCGAGGCGTACTACCAGCTCGCACGTCTCGAACTTCTTTTGGGTAACGTGCCGGCAGCACGCGGATATATCGCAAAATGCTTAAGCGGTGCGCCGCATTTTGAACCTGCGGAAAGTCTCGCCCGCAAGCTCAGGTGGCCGCGCTAACGCGGGGCTTCCCGCTGGAAGGATGCCAGCTTCTCCGCCTCTTGCTTTGCTGCAAAAAGCGATCGGTCGGCCTGTTCTATGAGAGCAAGCGATTCCTCAGCGTCGTCGGGGAATGTAGCCACTCCCACGCTCAACGTAACAGGTTCTGCACCGCGGAGCTTGGGACGCAGGTCAAGCTCTGCAACAGCGTTCCTCAACCTTTCGGCCAAAGTCAACGCATCGTGTTTCACCGTCCGGGGGCATATGATCGCGAATTCATCCCCTCCGTAGCGGCAGACCAAATCGCTCACCCGTGCGTTCGTAGCCAGAGCCGAGGCGATCTTGCGCAGCGCCGCATCACCGGCCACGTGCCCGTGCGTATCGTTGTAGAGTTTGAAGTTGTCGACATCAACAAGAAGCAGTGAAACTTTGCTGCCGTACCTCCGCGCGCGCTGAAGCTCGCGGTTGAGCTGTTCCATGAAGTAGCGCCTGTTGTAGACCTGAGTAAGATCGTCGGTGTCGATCTGGTTGAGTAGTTCTTCGAATCTATCCGAGCTTATAATCCGCACTCCCCGAAGCAGCTGCTGCTTGTTTGTGAAATAATCGAGAAGCGCCACACGGAATCCCACATTGCGCCCCAGTTGCCGGGCGAGCCTCTCTTTATGCCGCAGCACAAGATCCCACAGCCTGCGGGCTTCCTCTTCGGGATAGCGCTGTAGGGTGAGGTGGTACAGGAGCTCGCTGTAAAGCTTCTCCTCGGCGCCGCGGGGCAGCTTACGGAGGATTTCCCTGAGTTGGTCGGGCGCAAGCGTGGTGTCGCCGCCTAAAATCGCGACAAGATCGATTCCGTCGCGCTGAAGCTCTCTCAGGTGCCCGCTTATACTCATGCCCGCTGCGCTCCGCTCATTCCGAGAACCCGCTTCCATTATCACGCCGGGAAGCGTTCGGTTCAAGGGACTGTGCCGCAGGCGCGCGGAAAGGCTTTTTGAGGGACTTAGGACCGTTTTTGAAGGCGCGCGGGACCAGCTTGGAGTCGTGCCTAAAAGTCGTCGAAACCGTCCAGCACCGAGGTAATCGGAAACTCGTTTTGTGGAGGTTTCCAGCCGCTCTCCCGCACGCAGAGTCTGGCGATCTCTTCAACCGCTTGACGAATGCGCCCGGGATCAAGCGGAGGAGGCAGGAACCGCACAAGTTCAGGATCAGGAGGAGGCTCTTTCAACGCCGTATGATCCGCTCCGAGGATAAGAACCGGTATCCTCAGGCGCCTGGTGTGCAAGAAAGAGAAAACCCAGCACGTGCCTCCTTTGAGCACCGAGGCATCCATGACCACCAGATTCATGAACCGTTCCGAAAGGATCGTGCGTGCTGTTTCCTCGCCTATAGCAATTTCAAATTCAAGCTCCATTTTTTCAAAAACGGTCCTCAGACGGACGGCGTTGTTTTTCTCGTTGGTCAAAAGAAGCATGCGGATCATGGCTCTTCGCTTCCTCTCTCTTGAGATGCGAGGTCGGCGGTTTTCGAATCCCCGTCCGAAGTGGTCCAGCAGCATCCCGCACCGCCTCTCGGGCGGCCGCCGCGCCGATACAGGCGTAAAGTTCGTCCCCCGTTGAAATACGTCACATCGTCCATGTAATGACACATGATCATAAGGCCCCGGCCGTGCTCCATCCAAAGGCCCGATCCTGTCGTCGGATCAGGAAGGTTTATGGGTGAGAAACCGGAGCCCTCGTCCTCGATCACAACACCCCAACCCTTTTCGTCGCAGTACACCCGTACCTTGATCCTCTTCTGCGGGTCGGAACGATTCCCGTGGGAAAAAGCGTTCTGCAGCCCCTCGTCAAGACAAAGCCTTACCTGGAAGAGCTCGGCCTCGTCTTTGATGAAATTCGCCCGAATGTAATCGACCAGGTCCGCAAGAAGCTGATTCTTGGCCTCGAAAGTGGTGGGAATATCGCGCTGGAAGCAGATCCCGTCCGGCAGTGGGCACGGACCGGACTGCACTTCCACTGAAAAGGATCCTGGTCTGTCACATCGATTCGGGGCCATTGCTTCATTTCCGGGCCGTATCTCCCCGAGTATCGGTTGCAGAATAGCCCGTGCTGAAGCACAGGCCCCGCCGGGGCGGCTTTACGTCACATAAGAGAGGAGGGAGATGAGGGTGGAACGGAGCTCCGATCGGTTTACCACCATGTCGATGAAGCCCCGCTCAAGGAAGAACTCAGCGGACTGGAATCCCTCAGGAAGCTCGGCACGGATTGTTTCCCGGACCACGTTCGGGCCGGCGAATCCGATAAGGGCCTTGGGCTCGGCGATCACCACGTCACCGAGCGCAGCGAAGCTCGCCATTGCTCCGCCCATGGTGGGATTGGTGAGGATCGATACGAAAAAACCTCCCTGCCTGCTGAAACGGGCCAGGGCTGCGCAGGTCTTGGCCATCTGCATCAGGCTGAGGATACCCTCGTCCATGCGCGCTCCACCGCCCGAACCGCTTACAAAAACAAAAGGCAGGTGCTCCGAGGCGGCCAGGTTCACGGCGCGGCAGATCTTCTCACCTACAACCGAACCCATGCTGCCGCGCAGGAACCGCGAATCGCTAACCCCGAACACAACGGAGCTGCCGCCTATACGGCCGGTACCCACAATACATGCGTCCTTTAGACCGGTAAGCTCCTGTGCCTGCTTCAAGCGCTCCTGATAGGGCCTGCGCCCCACGAAGTGCAGAGGGTCTTGAGGTTCCAAATCCTCGAAAAGTTCCCGGAAACTTCCGGGATCAAGCAGGATCTGAATCCTCTCCTGGCTCGAGATCTCGAAGTGATAGTTGCACTCCGGGCAGACGTTGAGCATCTCCCGCACCCGCGCCTTGGTGACCATTTTCTGGCAGTCCGGGCAGCGCAGGTACAGGCCCGGCATCTCACGCCGCCTCTCGAATCTGGACTTATTTTCCGGGCACATAGTCCCCCTCTCGGGCTGCAAGCTTCCGCAACCGACCGATAATACCTGCCCGATCCGGCCTGTCAAAGATTGCAGAGCCTGCAACGAAAACTTCAACTCCCGCAGCACGGGCCTGGCCGATCGTCTGCTCGTTGATTCCTCCGTCCACCTCTATCCAGAATCCGTCTCCGGAAAGCCGCTCGCGCACCTGGAGCGCCGGCCCGATCTTGGCAAGGTTCTCGGGCTGAAACTTCTGGCCTCCGAATCCAGGCTCAACCGTCATGATCAACAGCAGATCAGCTACGTCAAGGTACGGCAACACCGCGTCAACAGGGGTTCCCGGCCGCAGGGTGATACCGGCACCTTTGCCGCGCCTGCGAAGCTCGGTGAGGATTTCCCGGACCTTATCCGTGGCCTCCACATGGATTGTCAAGCGGTCGCTTCCCGCTTCAAGAAAAGCGTCGATATAACGCTCCGGCCTCTCGATCATAAGGTGCACGTCGAGGAAAAGGTCTGTAACCCGCCGGAGGCATTTCACAACGGGCGGCCCGAAGGTTATGTTCGGCACGAAATGCCCGTCCATGACGTCCACATGGAGCAGATCCGCACCGGCCTCCTCCACACTACGTATCTCCTCGGCAAGACGGGCGAAATCAGCACTCAAGATCGACGGTGCGATCTGAACCGTCCTCAAGCGGTACCGGCAGTCGCTTGGCTTCGGAGCTTTGGGTTCGTCCATTTTGCCTTCCCGTCTGAAAGCAAGGTGATCCGATTATAGCCCAGGAGCGGTGTAGCAAAAAGGCGCGGCAGCCTTGCACAGGCGGGTACCTTCTCCTATAACGGCGCTTTTGGAAACTCAGCCTGAAGATGCGGGAACGGAGTTATGTCAGACAGACCGGTACGCGTCAGATTCGCGCCCAGTCCGACGGGCTACCTGCATATCGGAAGCGCCCGAACCGCGCTTTTCAACTGGCTTTTTGCAAGGAAGCACGGCGGCACGTACGTGCTTCGCATTGAAGATACGGACAAGGAACGCAACACTCCCGAGGCCTTAGCGGCTATCCTTGACGGCCTTAAGTGGCTGAACCTGCAGCCAGACGAAGGTCCCTTCGAGGGGCCTCACGCCCCGTACTTCCAAAGCCAGAGGGGCCCGATATACGCCCGAGCCATTGAGGAGCTCAAGGGCTCGGACGCCATTTACCCCTGCTTCTGCACGAAGGAGAGGCTTGAGGCCGAAAGGGAAAAAGCTCGAAAGCAGGGAGGCGTATGGAGGTACGACGGACGGTGCCGCGGCATTCCCGCGCAAGAGGCTCGGGAGAGAATGGAGAAGGGGGAGAAGTGCACTTGGCGCCTTAAGGTTACAAGACCCGGTACCACCTCCTTCACCGACATGATCCTGGGGCCGACTACGGTGAATCACGAGGATATCGAAGACATAGTGCTCGTCCGGGCGGACGGAACGCCCACCTACAACTTGGCCGTTGTAATAGATGACCACGAAATGGAGATTTCGCATGTTATTCGAGGCCAAGACCACCTTACGAACAGTTTCAAACAGATCCTGATCTATAAGGCCATGGGCTGGCCGGTGCCGCAGTTCGGGCATATCTCACTCATTTTGGCTCCTCCACCTTACAGCGGTAAGCTGTCCAAACGGCACGGAGGTGCTGCAGTAAAAGAGTACCAAGAAAAAGGCTATCATCCCGAAGCGGTCGTCAACTGGCTTGCTCTGATCGGTTGGTCATACGGAGAGGATCAGGAAATCCTCACCAGAGAAGAGCTCATCGAACGCTTTGATATGGCGCGGGCGGGTAAATCGCATGCCCGGGTCAATTTCTCAAAGCTCGACGCTCTTTCCGGCCACTGGATCCGCATGCAGGATCGAGAGGAATTCCGCAGAAAGATCGAGCCCTATCTGGTGAAGGAAGGTTTCCTTGAGCGCGGTTCCCCCGACTACGACGGGAAACTCGACCTGATAGCTGAAATGACCCAACCTCGGGTCAGCTACTACGCTCAAGTTACACAGATAATCGACTGGGTGCGACCCGACTACACAATCGAGCCCGATGCACTCAAAGCGCTGCGGAAGACTCCTGAAGCGGCCGAGCTCCTGCCGGCTTACGCCGATACGCTTCCCGACCCTCTCGGCTTCCCCGCTGAGCTTGAGGACCAAGCCCGCAGGTTTGTAAAGGAACGCGGGCTTTCGTTCGGCAAGTTCGCGCGGGCGGCGCGCGCTGTACTTACAGGCCGTATGGCGACTCCTCCCCTCTTTCATTGCATGTGCCTTCTGGGGCGCGAGGAAACGTGCAGGCGTTTGCGCAGGGCACCTTCAGTGCTGCAAGCCCAAGGTGATGGCGAATCGGGCGGAGCGCCTAAAACTCCCCAGTAAACTTTTCGGGGTTTCTGAGGAGCTCAAACACTTGGCATGTGGAAACCGAGCGGATCCTGAACGTCCTCCCCCGGACCCATGCGGGAACCGCTGTTGCACGCAATCGCTATTGTATGGCCTGAAGGCTCGGCTCGGCATCACAAAGCACGTGCTTTGCTTGGTGGTCTGGCGTTCATGCCCCGTTTCCTGTAGTCTTGGATCCTCTTGACTCAAGGGCAGGCGTCGATCCTGCAGAGGATCAAAAATCATGGACCTCAAGACATACCTTGTAGGCTTTGTGGTTTGCACTTTGGTAGGCATTGCCAAAGCGGGCTTTGCCGGTGGCATAGGAGTTCTGGCGACCCCGCTTTTTTGTCTGGCCGTAGATCCCCGCAAAGCTGTAGGAGTGCTGCTGCCTGTGCTTTGCGCCGCGGACCTTTTCTCGATGTACTACTATCGCCGTCTGTTTGCAGGCCGCCCTCTTGCCTATGCTCTTGTAGGGGCGTGTGGCGGGATCGTACTTGGTGCGTTCTTTTTGGGTACTCTGCAGGAGCGCCATCTTAAAGTGTTCGTAGGCGCAATCGCGCTTCTCTTTGTTTTCTACAGAGTAGGAAGAGCTCTTGCCGGTCGAGCTTCAAGCAGTTGGAGGCCCGGTTTGCCTACAGGAGTTCTCTTCGGTCTTGTTGCAGGGTTCTGTTCCACAATGGCCCATGCAGGAGGGCCGATCATGGCCGCCTATCTCCTGCCCCAGGGATTGGGGCGTCGGGTTTATGTGGGCACAACGGTCTTCTTCTTCGGTATCGTCAACCACCTTAAGCTCATCCCCTATGGATCGCTGGGCATGCTGCAGGGGCCGAATCTGCTCTTCTCTCTTTCCCTCCTCCCCACAGTACCGCTTGGCGTCTGGCTCGGGGTCACCCTGAATAAGAAAATCTCAGAGTCTGCCTTTCTCGTTGCAGTCTATATCATTCTGTTTCTTGTAGGGCTGAAACTTGTAGGAGTTCCCTCACCCATTGAGCTTTTCCTTGCGCCGAGCCGCTAAGGCGCTTCCGGGGTGCGGCGGAAAAGGCGGCTCAGCTTCTTAAAGAAACGGGCGAGAGGGCCCTTGCTTGAGAAAAGCTTCTCTGTTAAGCTTTTTCTTCTTGGATCAAAAGTGAGCTTCAGCGTCTCACTGTAGGGCCGCCAGTTTTCGCGCACCGTCGCCCACCACCCCTTTTCCCGTATCGTTCTGAGGCCCTCCCTGTAGTACGAAAGCACAACGCCGTCGACCAGGCTGTAGGCCGCTTTGACCGAGCCGTAAAGCCCCAGGCCCGCGGCGTTCAACATATTCGCCGCGTTCATAGCCAGAGCTGAAGAGATGCTCAAGAGCGGTCGTTTTTCTCTTTCGGCAAGCCGGCGCATCTCTTCCCAAAGCTCTTCTATAACCTCCGGTTTGAGCGGGCCGGTTCCGCGGGTCTCCTTAAGAGCCCTGCGGATTCCCTCAACGGTTCTCCGGAGCTCCTTGACTGAAAGAGGCGGAGTATCGAGACTGTCTGCAAGAGTCCCTGAAGAGCGCTCAAGTGAGCTTATAAGCCCCTCGACATCTTGAACGGAATCCGCACTTTCAAGGACCCCAAGACTCTGGAGTTCCTCAGCCAACTGCCTTAAATACGTCCGGACTCCGAAGGCACAATCGCTGAGAACCGCAAGCGCGAAAACAGGAGAAATGTGAAAGACCGCCAACGCACCCATGTCAACAGCATTGCCCAGCGCCTTTCGTACTATGTAGGCCTCCTGCACCGGCCCCGCGTCTCCTTCCTTATCCTGGTAGGCCCCTTCAACTTGCCCGACTTCTTCGATCAGGAACCGAAGGGATTTCCCCACTGTAAGCCCGTAGAGGCGCGAGCGCTTCATGCCATCGGGCACAAGCGCTTCCGCTGTTTCCTTAATGAGGCCTGCAGCTGAGCCTACCAGTCCTCTTCCGACCCGCTCGGGGAGGCTGAGCGCGTAAAGCCCGGCGCCCAAAAGCCCCGCAAGGCCTCCTGCGGACTGTGCGGCCTCAAGCAAATCGGCACGCTTAAGGAGCACCCCTCCGCAGACAGCGCAGCGTTCAGCGGGAACCCCCAGAAGCTCGCCGCAGGCAAGCGGCCCGTGGCCTTTGGGACAAGTTGCACCTTTTCCCTCCCATAGGGCTTGCTCTGCAGCATTACCGAAGAAGCGCTTGACGGCCGGCCCTGAAAGCCACAGAAGGCTGCAGCCCTCGCAACGCCTGGCTCCCTGGGCCTTCCGAACCCGCCGGAGTTTCTTACCGCATGCAGGACAGTTCATGGCTCATTATGTTCTTATACGCAGCCCGAGCAGTACGCAAGCATTCCACACCCAAAGGTGCCCCCGCTCGGGCCTGGTCCGCCGTTCTCAACAGGACGCCTTTCTCGTAAAATACCCGACCGAGCACAAGCACAATGTGTAGGAGGACAAAGGTTATGCTTATTTCGCGCCAGAGGGTCGCACTTGCTTTGGAGCGTAAAGAGCCTGACCGCGTGCCCGTGGACCTGGGCGGCAGCCCCGTAACCGGCATGCACGTAAGCACGGTCTACCGGCTGAGGCAGGCTCTGGGCCTTGACTCGCCCGGAACCCCTGTAAAGGTCGTAGAGCCCTATCAGATGCTCGGTGAGATCGCGCCGGACCTCCTCGAAGCCCTCGGTATCGACGTGGTGCCGCTGGGAAAACCGACGACCATGTTCGGCTTCAAGAACGAGAACTGGAAAGAATGGAAGCTCTTTGACGGCACTCCTGTGCTTGTCCCTGAGAAATTCAACACCGACCCCGAGCCGAACGGCGATATTCTCATGTATCCCGAAGGCGACAAGTCGGCTCCGCCCAGCGGCCGCATGCCCAAAGGGGGTTATTACTTCGATGCCATTGTGCGCCAGGAACCTATCGACGATTCAAAACTCAACGTGGAGGACAACCTGGAGGAATTCGGGCCTATAAGCGGGGAGGACCTTGCGTATTTCGAGAGGGAAGCCCGAAGGCTTTATGAGGAAACAGAAAAGGCGATCCTTGCAAATTTCGGGGGCACGAGTTTCGGCGATATAGCTCTTGTACCCGCCCCGTGGCTTAAACACCCGAAAGGAATACGCGACGTAGCGGAATGGTACATAAGCACGGTGGCCCGAAAGGACTATATCTACGCGGTTTTCGAGCGGCAGTGCGAGATCGCGCTCCAAAACCTCCAGAAGATTTACGAGGTGGTCGGAGACCGCGTCACAGCGGTCTTTGTGACAGGCACCGACTTCGGTTCCCAAACGGGCCCGTTCATTGCGCCTCAGGCTTACCGCGAGCTCTACAAGCCTTTTCACAAAGCGGTGAATGACTGGATCCACAAGAACACAAAATGGAAGAGCTTTATCCATTCCTGCGGCTCGGTGCGGGCTTTCATTGAAGACTTCATCGATGCGGGATTCGACATACTCAACCCGGTTCAGTGCTCAGCGGCTCATATGGATCCCAAAGAGCTCAAGGAGACTTTCGGGCAGAGAATAGTCTTCTGGGGAGGCGGTGTAGACACACAGAAAACTCTACCTTACGGAACGCCTGACCAAGTGCGTGACGAAGTCAAGGAGCGCCTTCGCATATTCGGACGCGGCGGGGGCTATGTTTTCAACCCGGTTCATAATGTCCAGGCGAAAACACCGCCCGAAAACGTTTTGGCAATGTTTGAAGCGGTAAAAGAATACGGGCGCTATCCCCTGGTCTAACGCCGCAAGGGACCGAGCTTCCGTGCGAGGCGCTCAAGATCCTTCTCGATGCCCGGGAGATTCGGCTTGAGGGCACGCGCCCTCAGAAAATGCGCGCGCGCCTTTTGAAGTTCGCCCTTGCGTTCAAGCAGTTTCCCTAAAGCTTGTTGCGCTTCAGCTAGGTTCGGGTTCAGCCGGAGGGCTTTTTCAAGCAACTCCTGCGCCTCTTTGAGGCGGCCCTGTCGCGCTGCGATCGCAGCTAAGTTGTAGTAAGCCTCAGCGTAAGTGGGAAGCAGCTTAAGAGCCTCTCTGAAAGCCTTCTCCGCTTCGGCCGACCGGCCCTCTGCACTGAGAGCGGCCCCGAGTCTGGCCCATGCCCGGTAAGAATCAGGGCTTACACGTAGAGCCCCGCGGAAAAACCTACACGCTGAAGCGGGATCGCCGCTCTCCAAAGCAAGATCCCCCAGCTCAAGGTAAGCTTTGTACGCCTCCGGGCTCTTGGGCC
>CAZGYL010000063.1:0-13606 GCA_964529985.1 uncultured Planctomycetia bacterium
CTCCACGATACCTTATCTTTACTTCTGCGACCCGATCGAAGGCAAAGATCACAGAGGGCGGACGGCTAAACCGGATACCTATGTGGATATCAGCGGGGTTCTTGAAGAGAAGCGGCAAATGCTCATGTGTCACGAGAGCCAGCGCAGCTGGCTGCTTGAGCACCACGGAGTGGACGAGTACCTGCATATGATGGAGCGCCATGCTGCGTTTCGCGGTTCTGAGATCGGGGTGGCTGCAGCGGAAGCCTTCCTCCAGTTTCGGGCCCATGGTTATCCGGCTGAAGATTTGCTCAAAAAGCTTTTCGGCGAGGGCGCTTAAATGGGACTTGTCTTGTGTCCCTGGGAATTCCGTGAACGGGAAGTTTTTTGAAGCGGAGCACTGAGTGGAGATTCAAAAGGAGGCACGGTTATGGCACGGCCGTTAAGCAAAGTTGCGCCTGATTGGTGGGACTACACTACGTTGGATCCTGAGATCCTCGAAGATGCGGCGAAGCTTACTCCTCGCGATATGGAAGAGCTTTCCAGACCCGGCTTCCGGGTGGTCATGTATGATACCTTGGAGGACTTCTACCTGGCCGAAGCCCTCGAATACATCAACGCGTGGCGGCAATCCACCGAGGATAATCCGTGCGGCATCTGCGGCCCGATAGGGCCCACCGAACAATTGCCGCTTGTTGCGCGGCTTGTAAATGAACTGGAGCTTGATATAAGAAGTGCGCATTTTTGGGGTATGGATGAGTGGGTCGACGAGAAAGGCGAGCCTGTCCCGCTTTCACATCCTCTCAGTTTCGCCAAAGCCGACATGGAGCTTTGCTTCAACCGGATAAAGCCCAAGTTGCGCATGCCCGACTCGCACCTTCATTTCCCGACCGGGGATTTGGAAGCGTACTCCAAGAGTTTTGATCAAATACGCTGTGTGGTCATGCAGGGAGGGCAGGGCGAGGTGAAGCACTGGGCCTTCAATGACCCTCCGAGGCGCGAAGATCCTTACCGGGACGAGCCGCCTCCGCCTGAAGTTTACAGAAAGCTTGCAACGCGGGTTACCGATCTCCACCCCATGACGATCATTCAAAACGCAAGGACCTCCGGAGGAGGGCAGGTCGCGCTGGTCCCGACCAAAGCGGCCACCGTGGGTCCGGTGGAGACATGGAAAGCCGAGAAGATCTCCATTTGGCAGGCCGGAAACCATGATAATCCTTTCGGCATGCGGCTTACGACCCTTATGATTTCAAAGAAGATAGTCGACACCTCGGTTCCGATGTCGCTTCTTGCGGAACACCCCAACGTGCAGTTCAACTTCTACCGCCCGGGTATCGGAGTTTGCGCAACCGAAATGCACTGAAGGGGCGGGCCGGCGGTTCCCGGTAGCTTGCGATCGCTTTTTTTGCAGGTTACTTTTGGAAGGTCAGGCGGTGTCTTAGGCGGTGCCGGAAATCAATCAGAGGCTGAGCTATGCCGACATACGAATACGTTTGCACGAAGTGCGGTGAAAGGATCGAGATCCGGGCGACCATAGCCGAGAAAACAAAAGGGCTTTCGGTCACGTGCCCGAAGTGCGGAAGCAGCGAGGTTTCGCAGGTTTTCGGGGCTCTTGGGATCCGCACCTCTTCCAGCGGCGGATCGTGCTCACCCGGAGGGTTCAGCTGAGCACCCCGCCGCTGAGCAACCGTGAGTTGCTATTTGCTACCCTTTTGAACGTCATAGCAGGACAAAGTGTCGTGATAGCGGACGTATAGGCGGCCCCGATAAACCACAGGGTGAGCCCAAGCGTCGCGGATTCTGCGCCCGGGAAGCTTGAAGCTGCTTATCACTTGGAAGCCTTCCGCAAGCGGAGTGACGAGTGCGACGGTCCCTTTCTCATCAAAGCAGTACAGCCTGCCGTCTGCATAAACCGCACTTCCGGTTGTAAGGCTCCGCAGCTCGGCGGCTATTTTTCCGGTTTTCCAATCCACGGCGAACCACCACTTGCGCTGCTTGTAGCGCGCGGCGTAAAGCGTCCCGCCGGTCAATATGGAGCAGCCTGTGACCGTATCCAGCGGAACAACCCACTTGAGCTGAGGGTCGAAAGCGCCTTCTTTCGGGACCAGGCGCCAGCAGCGTCCGAGTTCCGCGTAAGGAGTCACGTAGTAAACGCAGCCGCTGCTGTAAACAGGAGTTGCGACGTTTACACCGAAAGCGTTTCGAAGCGGCACGGTCCAAAGGAGGCGCCCTGTGTCGGCATCGACCCCGAAGCCGTGGTGCGCCGAGCAGTTGCTTATCAAACGTTTGCCTGAGTAGGAGAACACAATGGGCGAGGCGTGGGAGGCGCGGTCTCCGGCGATAGGAGGCGTCTTCCAAAGCGTGCGGCCTGTTTCAGCGTCAAGCGCAGCCATAAGAGCAAGGGATCCCCCCGGAGTCACCACAACGTATCCCCGCTCAACCAATACGCATTCACTCAGTCCCCATGTTATGGAGCGGCCGCCGAAGCGTTCCAAGATATTCACCGACCATTTCTCCGCGCCGTTTCGGGCGTCCAGGCAGACAAGGCGCCCGTGGGCGTTCAGGTTGTAGAGATTCCCTTTGTAAAAGGTGCAGGCGGCGCGTGCGCCGGGATAGGAACCGCGCCAGGAGCGGCCGTTTGTTGTGCGCCAAACCGTTCGCCCGCTTTCATCGAGGGCGTAGATAAAAAGGCTGTCACCCACATCGCCTGTTATGTAAATGCGCCCGTCTCCGAAAACAGGAGAAGACCACCCGCGGCCCAAACCGCTTGTTTTCCAAAGAAGCGGAGGCCCCTCCTTAGGCCATGCGCGGAGCAGCCCTTTTTCACGAGCGATTCCGTCGCGATTCGGGCCGCGCCATTGAGACCAAGCGGCGGGATCAGAGGTCCTTAAGGCTCCGGTGGTACCGGGTTCCGCTGCGAATAGTCCTGCTCCGATGACAGTGATAAAGCTCAGAGAGGTCATAAAAGGTTTCACCTTCCTTCTCATTTGCGCCCTTGAGGCGAAGAGGCGGGCTGCTTAGGGCGATCCTGCCTTCGGAAGCCCGGTGGAGCGAAAAGAGCACGCCCCCTTTGACGGCTCTTTTCAGCCTCCGCCTTCATGCTCATTTTTTCCTGGAGCTCTGCAAGCGAAAAATACAGACGGCCGAGCAACCAGCGTAGTGGAAACTCTCCGGAAGTACCTGTGATATTCTCAAGTGAAGCGACCGCCTTTTTCAACCGTTCCAAGTCTTCCCGGAGCCGCTCCGTGCGGCCATCTCTTTCAGCAAGCGCCCGGTTGGTCCGCGCAAGGGACATTCTGAGGATTATATCCCATACCTTGAAGCCCGTGACTTCCGGGTGATTTTTTACAAGCCGGGCTTGAACCTGAAGCGCCTCTTCGAGCAGCTTGGCCGCCTGATCAAAGGCTTCCATACGGCGTTTAAGTTCCGCCAGGCGGTGCAGTATCGTAACAAGTGAAACCCGGTAGGCCGGCACATTCGGCTGCGCGGCGACAAGCTCACGTGCAAGAACCAAAGCCTTTTGAAGTTGATTCTCAGCGTTGCGCTCCTGGCTGGGATCCGGCGGAACCATCGCGTACGTCTGGCTGAGTTCAAAGCGATAGTCAACGACTTCAGGAAACTCGGCAACGAGAGCCTCAAGCAGCCGTGTTGCTTCTCGAAGCGCCCGCCGTGCTCTGTCCCCCTGCCATGGCGGTACTCCCACTGCAAGTTCCCTGTAACAGCGGGCAAGAAGGAAGCGACATTGGGGGACCGCGGAGTCCGAAGCCACAAGATCCCGCAGCACGTTTATCGCCTCCTCCAAGTGACTTCGCTTGCGACTCAAAATCTTTTCCCATTCAGGAGGAAGTGCTCTACCGGGACGTGCGCCTCCCGGCGGATGGCGCCGGAAACGCAGGAAGCCGCGCAGCCTGCGGCGCGGCGGACCGCTTCCCGCAAAAGGCCTGCGGCCCGGCCGATAGGCGCCTTTCGGGTGAGGAGGAGGGGGCGGAGCAGGTCCTTTCCACCTGACCGATCCACGGGAGCCGCTCCAAGGAACCGGCGTTCTGGCAAGGAAGTAGTGAGCGCGTGCCAGCTCAAAGCGGTAGCGGGGATCCAAGCCGGAAGCTTCCGATGCCGCTTGAAGCAGCGTGAGAGCGTTCAAGTGGAAAGCTTCGGCTGTTTTCCAGTCTCCCGTCATTGCGCAAAGATCGCCGAGCTCGTTGTAAATGCGCGCAACTTCAATATCCCGGGAGGGAGCGCCGGCGATGTTATAAGCTTCAAGCGCCCTGAGATATGCCTCCTTTGCTTCCGTTACATTTCCAAGCCGCTTGTGAATGTCAGCAACACGCCTGTTGGCCTCGGCTATCTTCAACCGCAGGAGGGGCTGATCTCCCCCTTGTTGGGCCAGCTTGTCATAAAAACTCAGGAGCTGCTCAAGCAAAGAAGCAGCTTCTTTGGACAAAACAGGCTGCACCACCACCTCAATGTTTTGGCCGGTTGAGTCTTGAACCGTAAGTCCCGAGGAGGGAACAAGCGGTGAAGGAGCGAATCTTCGGAAAATCTTATCCAAGGCTGCAACCGCAAGCTCTGCAGTGGCTTCGGCCTTACGGCGCTGTCGCGCTTCACCCTGCATGGCGCGTCTGGTGTGAATGTACGCGGTTGTGGCGGTTACAGCCACAGTTATCAATGAAAGCACGCTTATCGTGGTAAGTGCGGCGAGAGTCTTGTTGCGTTTCGCCCATCTCCAGAGCCTTTCGGCCGCGTTTGTGCGGCGCGCTTTTATCGGTCTGTCTTCGAGGAAAAGCTTCAGATCTTCTGCAAGGTCGGCGGCCGAAGCGTACCTGTGATTCGGATCCTTGGCGACGGCCTTAAGGATTATCGTTTCGAGATCTCGGGGAACCGCCGGCTGAATACGCCTCGGAGCCGCTGGATTTTCGTACGTTATTTTCTTGATGAGAGAATGCTTGTCGCGCGCCTCAAAAGCCGGCTTTAGTGTGACAAGCTCATAAAGCGTAAGCCCGAGGCTGTAAATATCGCTTCGCGGATCGGCTTTTCCCTCGAACTGTTCGGGAGCCATGTAGCGAAGCGTGCCCACAACGTCGCCTGACTGGGTTATGTTGTCTTGTTCCATGACCTTGGCAAGGCCGAAGTCCGTAATCCACACGACTCCACGGGCATCAAGAAGTAAATTGCCGGGTTTTATGTCGCGGTGAAGCGTGCCCTGGGAATGGGCGTAAGAAAGGGCTTCGGCCAGCTGGAGCCCGAGTTGAGCCACTGTGCGGAAATAGCGTTGGGAAAGTTCCTGCTTCCGTCCTTCCTTCATATCCCCGGGGAAGGCTGCTCCGGAGTCCGCTTTATGCGACTGCGGATCTTGCGCGCCTGTAGGGGGGGCCTGCGCAGGGGCGGTTGTGTCGGGTGTCTCCGTGGAGTCGGAAGGCGCAGGGCCGAAATGCTCTTTTACGAGGCGTTGGGCGACAACCGTCAAGTCTTCCGAAGGCTCTTCTATGAAACGGCGCAAGACCGCATCAAGCGAGACCCCTCTAATGTATTGCATAACGTAGTAATGGAACCCGTTGTGGCGCCCGACGCCGAAAACAGGAACAATATTGGTGTGGTGCAGCTTTGCAGCCACACGCGCTTCGCGGTGGAATCGCTTCAAGTGGCGTGCATCAAGGAGTGCATGGCGCGGCAGTACTTTGACCGCAACCCGTCTTCCGAGAGACTCCTGCTCGGCTTCATAAACTATGCCCATGCCGCCGCGCCCGATCTCGCGGATAATGCGGAAATCACCGAGTCGCTCAAGGAGCACAGGTCCCACCCTCCCGCCTTTGCTCCCGGATTCCTCGCGCTCCATTTTGAGCCGCTCCATCGCTGCGATCATGGGAAAGAGCTCGCGGATTTTTTCGGCAAGTTCGGGGTGGGCTTTCGCGTACTGCTCTACACTGGGTGCTTCACCTGCTCGAAGGCGCTCTGCGAACCGGGCGGCGAGGACCTCAAGGGGATCGCGCTCGCTGTCGCCCGAAGAAGCGGCTTTTGCCTTTGCCCGTCGGCCTTGACAGCCGTCTGATTCCATTCGGCCTTTCTCACTCATGACGCCCCCTTGGAAGCGGCCCGGCTTGAGAATCGAAGAATCCGGGCACGCTTGCAAGAATCGCTCTCAATCGGCCTAAGGCCCGGACATAGCGGATACTTGCGGCTTTTTGTTCTATTCCGAGAACTTCCGCAACTTCGCTGTTTGTAAGCTCCTCAAAGTGACGTAACGCAAGAACTTCACGATCGATCGGGTCCATTCTTTGAAGTGCTTCCTCAACGCGCTGAATAAGCTCCGCGCGGACGGCCGCTTGACTCGGTGAGGTCAAACTGCCTACCAGCTGCGCGGCGAACCCCGTTGAGGTTGTAAAAGGCGAAGGCCCGCCGTTGAGGGAGACTTCCCTGCGGGCATCCCGCCTGTGTGCGCCGATGTGCCTGCGGTGCAGGTCTATCATGGTCTGATTTACGATGGCCCGCAGCCAGACGAAAAAGGACTGAGCCGAATCTTTGAAATAATGTTCAAGGCGTTTTTCCGCATTCAGGTAAGCTTCCTGAAGCACGTCATCAGGATCAATGCGCTGGGCCAAACGAGGATCCATGCGGAAATTCACAAGCCGCCAGAGCTTCGGGCGGTAAAGAGAAAAGAGCTTGGCGAGCGCCTCTTTCTCGCCATGGCGGAGCTCTTGTAGGAGCTCTTCAGCTTGGTCGGGCTGCTCGGTCATAGTAAACTCCTTGTACCTATATGACCGTGCGTAATCCGTAGACACTCTTTCGCCTCTCGATGCCCGCATTAGCGGGCGCATCCCCCCTTCCCCCGAAAGGGGGGGACGGGAGGGGGGATTTCAAGAGACAGCCGGAAGCCGAGCAGTCCGAGTTCACCTGAACGCTCCCGACTCTTGTCTGAGAGGCGCCTGCCCAAAACCTTCGGTTCTACATACACCTCTCGCAGTGTTCGGTCATGAACCAGAACATGATTCTACGAATCATGCACGCTTATATAGTAAACGATCGCTCTTTAGTCCTGTCTACCTACAGGTAATAAACCAGGGAGTGCTCGAGAAGTTTCCCCACAACTCGGAAAGCTGTAGAAAGTCCGGTGTTTCCTGCGTTTACGAAAAAAGAGGGACGTCCGTAAAAAGGCGAGAGTTTTTAAGGAGGAAGCGCTATGAAAGACAGAAGGTTTGTAAAAGCGGCATTCTTAGCTGCGGTGGCGGTTGCGCTTTTGGCCCTACCGGTCGCCGCGCGCCACCACGGCCCGCACGGGAAGAAGGGAGGCCCGTGCTGGGGACCTGCAAACCCGCCTCCACCCCCGCCCTGCGCAAAAGCTGGCCCTTGGCTCAGAACTCCCCCGCGGCCCGACAGGCCTATGCCGCGACCTTGGGGAAGGTACTGGAATCGCGGGTGCTGCCCCAGCAGGCCTTGCTGTAAGCGCCCGGGCGGTTTTGCATGGGGGCGCGGTTTCCTGAGGCGCCCTTCGGTTCCTCCGTGGGCTGGGCGGCGACTCCATGCCCGCAGGTTCGGCGGTCCGTTCCGCAGGTGGGGTCCTCCCCGCCCCTGGTTGCGCCACAAGCGCGCTCCGTGGGCTCGGCCGTTCGGCCGGAGATTGCCTCCGTGGGCAGGCCGCGGGCCGCAGGCGCTGAGGCGCGGCGGAGCGCCTTTTGTCTGCCCTCATTGCGGAAAGCCGATAAGGCCGGTTCCGCCAAAAGCCGAACGGCCGAAGCCGCCCCGCCGCTCGGAGAAGGCGGGGAAGCCTGAAGGCCGCAGGGGGTCTCCGCCTCCACCGAAGCGGCCCGGTCCTCCGAGAGCCGAGGGCCGCAGGGGGCCTCCGCATGGGCCTCCCCCCTATTTCCGGGGCAGGCCCGGGTACGGTCGAGGCGGGCCGCCCAGGTCAGGCTTCGGTGTGGGGCCGCGCGGGCGCTACAGGCCCGGTGGACCTCCGCGACCGGAGGAGCACCCCCCGAAGAAGGACAACCCCCCAAAGAAGGACAAGCCCCGCGATAGGCCGGCTCTGGAGGGAAAGAAGCGGTAAGGATAGCCCCGCAGGGCTTGAGCTTCAGCGTTGGAGCTCTCGGAAAAGCGCACGGTAGTAGCGAAGCACCCTAAGGGGATCAGAGCTGCCTGGAATTTCGGCCAGGCAGTACCCTTTGTACCCTTGAGCTTTGAGCAAGGAGAAAAACTCACGGTACGGATAGGCCGGATCGTAAAGATCGTGCATGTGAACTGAACGGATCCAAGATTTAAGCAGATTGAAACTCTGCTTAACGGATCCGTTTTTTACATCTTGGCGGTTGCAGTTCCATGTGACCCCCACATTGGGGTGGTCGCAGATCCGCATGATTTCGGCCATAAGCGCAGGCTCGGCCGTGCCGCGGCCGTGTACCTCACACCAGATTTCAACTCCGAACTCTCGGCCTATCCGGCCGCAGCGTGTCAAGCTTTCGCCGATCTGCCGGATCGTCTTTTTCACGGGAACGCCCCGGGGAAGGCCGTTCGGCCTCACTTTAACCCCTCTTGCGCCCACATCGCGCGCCAGCCGGCAAAAGCTCCTGCATATTTCAATGTTGCGCTCCACAACCGCGCGATCAGGGGAGTGGAATTCGCACGTTGTACCCAGAGCCCAAAGCACGATCCCTGATTCAGCGAAAAGCTTACGAACTGCCTTCCGCTGAGCCTGCGACAGTGAGGGTTCCACTCCGTGCTTATGTGTTGTGCGCAGCTCAACCGCCTTAAGGCCGAGCTGCTTGCAGTTCTTGACGATTGTGCGCAGATCCCAGTCCCTGGCGATATTGTAGGTGACGATTCCAAGCGGAATTTCGCTGTTGGTGCGCGTGGTGGGAGCCGCACACGTTTCAGCTCCAAAGAGAGTAAAGCCTGCGGCGGCCCCAAGGCCGACAAAGTCACGCCGTGAGATTCCTTTCTGATCGTTGCTCATCGCCTTCCCTCTTCCTGTCATAACGCTTAAGAATCTGTTTGCTTGTTTGCATAATTACCGGAGGCCGGACATCGCCTCGCCCCTTACGTGCCTCGGTAAAAAGCCGAGACCGGAGGGTGGTTTTTGGACGAGGCATTGGAAAATAAAGTCGGCCGGGCGGACCGCCTGCCGCCCGGCGGTTCGCCCGGCCTTTTGTACACCGGTACTCCTATGCCCCCTTCCGCTTCTTTTTCTCAGGCGTCCAAACACCGGGAACGGCCGGTGGTGGTATCGGGATTTCGGCATCCCAATCACTCGGCGGCATTTCGCTGTCGTTGACCTTCATGACGTAATCCCAGGTGATGCGCTTGCCTGAATACGCCGACATGCGCCCCATAATGGCCGTCATTGTGCTTTCAGCCACGTTCTTGGCCTCATTGAGCAGTCCGGCGCCTTGAGGCCTCACGATGTTGTTCAGAAGGTCGATGTGCTCTTGCACGTATGGGTTTTCTCCTCTCGGACCGCGGAACACAATACCGGATTTATTCCAGATACTCGTTCCGTTGCTTTCGCCCCGGGTTCCTACGATCGCCTCCGACACGTTGTTGTCACAACGCTTGTACTGGCGGCACATGCTCATCATGTGGACGCCGTTGGAGTATTTGAAGTCTGTGGTGAGGTGATCGTAGATGCTGCCGTACCATTCTTCCCGCGGGCGCCAGGCGCAACCCCCCGAGGCAAAGGCTTCCACCGGGTGGGTGCCCATGACCCAGTTGCACACGTCAAGGTTATGCACATGCTGTTCGACGATCTGGTCTCCGCAGATCCAAATGAACGAGTACCAGGCCTTAAGCTGGAAGTCCATATCTTTCTGACCGGGTTTGCGGGGCCTGCCCTTCATAACCGGCCCGCCGCACCAATAGGCCCTGAGAGCTTTGATATCACCGATGGCTCCGTCGTGAATGCGTTTGATCGTTTCGACGTAGGGCTTCTGGTGGCGCCTTTGCGTTCCGGCGACAACCGTCAAGCCTTTTCTTACAGATTCTTCTCCCGCCTTCATGAAGCGCCTGCAGGTTTCAGCGTAAGTGGCGACGGGCTTCTCGGTGAAGCAATGCTTGCCGGCTTCCACCACCGCTTCGAAGTGTTCGGGCCTGAAGCCTGGTGGAGTGGCAAGGAGCACCAGATCGACACCGGAATCTATAAGCTTCTTGTAGCCGTCGAAGTCATCGAAGATACGGTTGCCGACTTCAAAGCCCGGGCGCTTTTTCAGCGACTTGGCCGCCCGTTCGGCGTGGCTTCTGTAAACATCGGCCAACGCCCAAAGACGCACGTCGATACCTGTTTTGCGGGCGGCTTCCAGAAGATTGTGAGCGGCCCCCGTGCCGCGTCCGCCGCAGCCCACAAGTCCGGCCTTAATAACAGGACGTGCTGCGTGGGCGATGGTTTTGTAATGCATGGCAGCAAGACCGGCGGCCGCCGCGCCTGCTTTCAACAGGTTCCGCCGCGAGACCTTCTTTTGTGTCATGAAACACCTCCTCTGGTTGGAACGGCTCTTTCAGACCGTGTTTCAAGAAGCAATGCGAACAGGTAATTATAACCGCGGAAGGGGCTTCGGGGAAAGGCGTCCCGTTACCACCAGTCTTCCCGAATCCGGCGCTTCAGGTCGACATTCAAGTCCACGTCCTCGTCTATCACCTCTTGCGCCAATGATATGCGCTCGAAGTACGGAAAGATCTCAGGGGGAATGAATCGGGTGAGTTGGGCAAACACATGCCTGCCGCCGAAACCGAAAGGCCGGGCATAGTAGCGAAGCGGGAAGCAAACATAAAGGTAATGGCGCGCCCTGGTCATGGCCACATACAAAAGGCGCCTTTCTTCCTCGATTTCCTCCTCGCTTCCGCTTGCAAGATCGCTGGGAATGAATCCATCGGCGGCGTGAATCACGTAAACGACATCAAACTCCAGGCCTTTGGCCGAATGCATGGTGGAGAGGACCAGCCAGTCTTCGTCTCTTGTGGGGTCCGAGGCGAGGTCCGAGGTGGCGTTTGGGGGTTCCAGCGTGAGATCAGCCAAGAACTGACGCCGCGATTTGTACCCCCCTGCGGTGACTTCGAGGTGATCAAGATCCCGTTTGCGTACTTCAGCGTCCTCGTATAGGTCCGCAATGAGTGGTTCGTAGAATCTGCGGCAGCGGGCGATTTCTTCGGATACCGGGAGTTTCGGCTTGGCGTTCCCCAGCCCCACCAACAGTTCGGCAAGCTCCGCGTATTTGGGCCTGGCCCGCGCAGGAACCTCGATTTGGGGCAGAATCGCAAAGCGGTGGCCTGCTTCGGCGAAACGCTTGAAGATCTTCGAAGCAGTGGCTTGCCCGATTCCGGGGAGCAGATTTAAAATTCTATACCAAGCCAGATCGTCTCTTGGATTCTCCAACACCCGCAGGAAGCACAACAGATCCTTTACATGGGCGGCTTCCAGGTAGCGCAACCCCCCGTACTTGTGGTAAGGGATGCCGCGCCTTACAAGCTCAAGCTCAAGATCCGCGCTCAGTTGGCTTGCCCTGAAGAGCACGGCCTGCCTTCGAAGCTTGATGCCCTCTTCGCGGTACTTCAGTACCTCGTCGATTACAAAATCGGATTGTTCTTTCTCGTCGTAGCACGTCACCAAGTACGGTTTTTGGTCGCTGGGTCGATCGCTCTGTAGGTCCTTCGTGTACCGCTCGCGCGCGTAGGAGATCACTTTGTTTGTAGCGTCGAGAATGGTCTGGACCGAGCGGTAGTTGCGGTGCAAAGTGACGATTTTGCAATCAGGAAACTGCTTGGGAAAGTCAAGAATATTTCTTACGGTTGCAGCCCGGAATCCGTATATGGATTGGGCATCGTCCCCCACCACCATGATATTCCGGTTCTTGCGCCGCAAGGCAAGAAGAATTTCCGCTTGGAGAGGATTGGTGTCCTGGTACTCATCCACAAGCACATGCTCGAAGCGTTCTTCAAGCATGTCGGCCACGCGCGTGTCCCGGCGTAAGAGCTCGAGCCAGAAGATGAGAAGGTCGTCGTAGTCAAGAACATTTCTTTCGGTCTTAAGCTCAACGTAACGCTTGAACAGAGCTCTGAGCTCCTGAATGTACTTGAGCGTCCATGGAAAGAACCGCTTTACGATTTCCTCCAGCGCGCCGGAGCCGCGGCCCGTGTTGACCGTGCGGGAGTAAATCGCAAGCAGAGTCCCCTTCTGGGGGAAACGTTCTTTTTTTTCGTTCAGGCCGAGATCCTTGCGCGCCACATTGATGAGCTCTTGGCTGTCGCCCTCGTCAAGTACCGTGAAGTCGGGACCGAGGCCGATGGCCTTTCCGTAGCGGCGGAGTAGGCGGTTTGCAACCGAGTGGAAAGTGCCTCCCCAAACTCTGGCGAGCCTTCCGGTTACAGTTCCCGCAGGGCGGCGGCTCTTGCTAAGTGCGCTCTGAGCACTGCGGAGCATCTCCTCTGCAGCTCTGCGGGTAAAGGTCAAAAGGAGGATACGCTCCGGTTTTGTCCCGCAGGCCACCAAATGAGCGACGCGATAAGCAAGGGTCCTGGTTTTCCCGGTTCCGGCACCCGCAACGACAAGAATGGGGCCCTCACCGTGTTCAACAGCCTCACGCTGCTCCGGGTTAAGATCATCGAGGTAGTTTTTTGCGCTCCGCAAAGGAACCTCCGTAAGCCGGAAGAGCTATTATCCCGCCGCCCGGGGGCCCCATCCAGCAACCGCCGCACTGCGAGCGCGCCCCCCGACGGGCGGGTCGGGCCGGAAGGCGCCCGAACCGGTCGGCTTGAAGCGTGCGCCGTGCGGAGTACGAAGTTGTTCTCGCAGTGTTTCGCTCGGCGATGTAGGCTTGAGGGAATGAAAAGGCGAGCGGGGCTTAAGTGGAAGCTTTGGACTGGGAGGAATTCCTCTCGTGGCAAAGCGTAACCGTACGAAGCGAAGCCCGAAAGCCAGCGGCGGGGCTTCCGGCCACGAGGCCTACTACCAGGCGCTTTTCCGGGAAGCGCGGGACGCCATGTTTGTTGCCGATCCCGACACAAGGCGCTTGGTCGACGTGAATCCGGCTGCAACCAAGCTGACCGGTTTTTCGCGTAGAGCGCTCCTCCAAATGCGGGCCGACGACCTCCACCCCTCGGACGTCAAGGAGCGCACTCTGGCCGCTTTCAGACGGCACGCTGCGGGTTCCCCTGAGGAGGTCGAGAGCATAATTCTGACGCGCAGGGGAAAAAAGATACCCGTCAGTATCAGAGCGAGCAGGATCAAGCTCGACGGCCGGGATTACCTGTTGGGAATCTTCCGTAACATCACGAACCGCGTGAAGGAGGAGCAGGCTCTGAGGCTCTCCGAACGCCGGGCGCGCCTGCTGAGCAAAGCTGCTCTTGTCTTGCTCAGGGTCAGGGATCCCAAGCGGAGATACGGCTGGCTCCTGCGGTATGCGGCTGAGGAGACCGGAAGTCCCTGGGCGGTTCTTTTCGTACAGGACCCTGTCTCGGGCAGGCCGGTTGAAGGTGCGGGATTCGGCGAACCGGATTCGGCGCTCGATCTTTCGGAACTTTGCCTCGCCCTTTGGGAGGTTCTGGCACGGGAAAGGAAACCGCTTGAGGGAGGAGAAGTTCAAGAATCACAGCAGTCCGGGCACTTCGGCATACCGGGCAATTGGCTTGCGATGCCCTGCTTCGGTCGCGGAAA
>CAZGYL010000064.1:0-2555 GCA_964529985.1 uncultured Planctomycetia bacterium
CCCGCGGAGGACCTGCTTTCTTAAAGGAAGGGCGCTCGGTGCGGTTAGCTGTTTCAATAAGCGTCCGCAGTACGACCCTCAAAATCGTAACAGCGCCTTCAGCGTCAATGGTTTCGGCATCGTCATCGGGCGTGTGGTAATACCGGTGCATACCTGTACAGAAGAAAAGGATCGGAATTTTCTTGCGTAAGAAAGACAAGTGATCCGATCCTCCCGGGCCCGAGTCGAGGTGCCGGAAGGTAAGTGGTTCTCCTGCTTCAGCTTCGCGAAGAATTGCAGGCCAAGCCTTCGCCGTACCCACACCGCTTACAATGCAACTGCCCTTTTCGCCGTGACCGATCATGTCGAGATTGATCATGGCCACGATTCTTTCAAGCGGCACCGGAGGGTGGTTGATAAAGTAGCGCGAGCCAAGCAGGCCCTTCTCTTCCGCGTCAAAAAGCACAAACAGCACCGATCGGCGCAGAGTGAGGCCCGAGTGTACCAGAGCCCCGGCGAGCTCAAGCACACCGGTGGTTCCCGAAGCGTTATCGTCTGCTCCGTTGTGGACCTCGCCCCTGCGCGAAGGGGTCCTGCTGCCGTAAAAACCAAGGCCTATGTGATCGTAGTGCGCGCCCAGGACGACCACTTCGTGCCGGAGGCGGGGGTCGGATCCCCGCAGCATGGATACAACGTTCCGCGCGGGCGCCAAAAGACGCGAAGCTGCATCAAAAGATACAACCGTTTGCGGTATCCGAAACGAGAGAGGATGCTCCTGCATATCTATCTCATTTTGGAGCTCAAGGAGCATGCGGCCGCTGGGCTCAAGAACGCTGGAAGCTACAGCTTCGTTTATATGGATGAAAGGGATCGCGCTGCGGAACCTTCCCACCGAACCGAAAGGAAGGAGTGGATCGGAAGCAGGATCATGGTGAAGCGGGCCGTTTACCAGAAGAAGAGCCCGCGCTTTATGCTTCTGTGCTTCGTTGACTTTGTAAACCAGAGACGATCCTCTGGTGGGCTTTGCGCCGTTCCAGCGGGAAGTGGGATCGATTTCCTGCGGTTCATACCTAAGAACCAAAGCCGCCGCACCCGCAGGGTTCACCCCGCGCCAATCGTCATAGCCGAGTTTACGCTCCGTGATACCATAGCCTGCGAAAACAACGGGACATTTTTTCAGAGCACAGCGTTCGGGTCCGGCAACAAGAGTCCAATCGCGCCCGTAGCGAAAAGAGCGCCCGTTGACCGTAAGCTCCTTTGAAACCTCAACGACCCGTTTCCCTCCTTCCTCAAAAGGTTGAAAATACGTTCCGTTCGTGCCCGCAGGCTCAAGGCCGAGGGAACGGAAAAAGTCAGCGGCCCGTTGCGCGGCCTGGTAGCTTTCCGGGGTTCCGGGCTCTCTGCCTTTGCGCTCGTCTGCAGCCCACCACGAAATTTCCTGAAAGTAGGCGGAACTGCTAAGAAGCGAGACGGCTTTGGCGAAGCGCGCGGTGCTGTCCGCAAGGACGCTGCGGAAGCCGGGAAGTACAGAGAGAAGGGAAATTACGAGCAGACGGTGTACGAATAGACGCTTCATCTCAGGCTCCTTGTGCGGCCTTCGGGTGTTTCGGCCGGCAAGCAGACGACCGGCTTGTCACTTCTATGGTGTCAGAAACCCTCAAGGAGGGTCAAGTCGGCCAGGTGCTCAGGCAGGGCCGCTATGCGTTGCAGGAGGCTGAGACGTGCGTTGCGCAATTCTTCATTTTCATCCATTACAAGGACGATATCAAAGAAGCGGTTTATGGAATCGCGCAGCTTGTCAAGAATTTCCTTGAATTGCTTCAGATCCTCGGGCTTTCGGGGCGCAACTTCATTGAAGCGCCGGAAAAGAGCCTGCGTCTCCGGCTCCGGATCTTTTTCAACAGTAAGCGGTAGTTCGGTCTCAAGCGGCCTTACGATCCGCTTGACACGCGACCAAGCCGTAAAGCTTTCCTTCCAGTCCGCTGCGCTCACCACTTCGTTCAGATCGCGCACGGCGCGTGCGGCACCAACGGGCCGGTCCCCTTGAACGGCAAGAACGGCGGCCACTACATCATGCCTGAAACCGGCCTCACGGAACATAACCTCAAGGCGCCGGACCAGGAACTCGAGCGTTTCGCGTAATCTCTCTTCGTCCACTTTTCTGCCCAGGACCTCAAGCGCTGCACGAAGGCCCTCGCTGAGGCTCAAGTCGATCTTCTTTTCAATAAGTATTGTAAGGAGCCCCAGAGCGTGACGCCTCAAGCCGTAGGGGTCGGCACTCCCCGTCGGTGCCAAGCCCACTTGGAAAAGCGAGGCCAGAGAGTCGAAGCGATCGGCCAGTGCAAGCAGCGTCCCGGGCCCGGACTCCGGCAGAGCGTCACCTTGGAAGCGAGGAAGATAGTGCTCGTAGATCGCTTTTGCAACCTCGGGTTTTTCACCGCTTTCAAGCGCGTAATACCGCCCCATCACACCTTGAAGGCTGGTCATTTCGATGACCATGCTGGTAGCCAGATCCGCCTTTGCAAGCAGGGCCGCCCGCTTGGCCGCGGCAAGTTCCCGCTTGGTCAGGCCGACCG
>CAZGYL010000064.1:2655-13439 GCA_964529985.1 uncultured Planctomycetia bacterium
GCAAGCAGGGCCGCCCGCTTGGCCGCGGCAAGTTCCCGCTTGGTCAGGCCGACCGCAGGGCCGAGCAACTCTACGAGCTTTCTGAGCCGCTGGGTCTTGTGCCACATTGAGCCAAGTTGTTCCTGAAAGGTTAGTTTCTTAAGCTGCGGCACAAAGGTGGAAAGTTTTTTCTTGCGGTCTTCCTTAACGAAATAGGCGGCATCGGCGTACCGCGCGCGGATCACGTCTTCGTTACCGCGCTTGACCAGCTCCGGATCCTCGGGCTTTCCATTGGTGACCACTACGAAATGCGGCAGGAGCTTGTCGTTTTCGTCATACACCGGAAAATAGCGTTGATGCTTGCGCATGACCGCGATCAGGACTTCGGGGGGAAGATCCAAATATTCGCGGGAAAAACTTCCTGCAATCGCAAACGGAGATTCCACTAGGTCGGTGACTTCGTCAAGAAGGTCGGGATCCAAGCCGGGTTTCCCTCCCACTGATCCTGCCGCTTCTCTTACAAGCTCAGAGATAAAGAGCCGCCGCTCGGTGCGGTCGACAACGATTCCAGCTTCCCTTACCGCTTGTAGATAGCGGTCCGCAGACTTGACTTCAATGGGATCGCCCCTGTGGCGCAACGGCCTTGCAAAGCGCCCGCTCGGAGCTTTTGCGTAGAGGAAGGGAACGACTCTCTGACCCCAAAGAGCCAAGAACGATCGTATGGGACGGGGGTAAGCCACACCGTCCGAATCCCAACGCATGGTTTGGGTGAAACTTAAACTTGCAAGCAATCGCGGGATGAGCTCGGTGAGCACTTCGACCACAGGCCTGCCGGCCTCTCGCAGAACGGCGAACACATAAGGTGTGTCGCCCACGGGCTTGGTTACGAGCGCTTCCACCGGTACGCCCTGGCGGCGCGCGAATCCCAAAGCAGCCTTTGTAGGAGCGCCTGAAGGATCGTAAGCGGCGCTTGCTGGCGGACCTTTGATTTCTTTAACCTTGTCGACCTGGCGGCACGCCATTCCTTCGACCAAAAGGACCTGCCGCCGGGGAGTTCCGGTCACGCGGAGTGCGTTGTACTCGAGGCGCGCTTCCGCGAGCACTTCAGGTGCTTTTTGTGAGAGTTGTTCGATCGCCGAAACAACGTCTTTGGGCGGGAGTTCTTCAGTACCGATTTCGAGCACGAAGTCGGCACGCTCAGGTTCTTGGTCTCCGGCTGGTGCGGTTTCAGGCGCTTTCACCTCGCGGAGAGGTTTTCGCAACGGGAAGCCGGCTCGCTCGCGTTCGGCCAGATAAGCTTCAGCTATCGCTTTGGCCTGAGCGCGCATGCGGGCGAAAAAGGCCGCCCGTTCGGTTACCCCGACGGCCCCTCGCGTATCAAGCAGATTGAACGTGTGGCTGCACCGCAGCAAATAGTCCAGGGCCGGAACCGCGAGGCCCTTTTCAACGGCTTTCTGCGCCTCCTGCTCAAAAAGACGGTACATGGTGCGAAGGCGGCGGATGTCCGCTTGGTGAAATGCATACTCGCAGTGTTCGATCTCCTGCCGTTTCAGAATTTCGCCGTAGGTGATCTCTTCGTTCCAGCGCAGGCTCCAAACATCGCGCACGCCCTGGAGGAACATTGCGATGCGCTCAAGACCGTAGGTGATTTCAACGGCCACCGGATCGAGGTTCACGCCACCTGCCTGCTGGAAGTATGTAAATTGCGTTATCTCAAGGCCGTCAAGCCAAACCTCCCAGCCCAGGCCCCAAGCGCCCAGAGCGGGCGAAGCCCAGTTGTCTTCGACGAATCGTATATCGTGCTTATTGGTGTCGATCCCGATGGCTTCCAAGCTGTCAAGGTACTTTTCCTGGGGATCCCCCGGGTCGGGCTTGAGGATGACTTGGTACTGGGTATGCATTTGCATGCGGTTGGGGTTCTCGGCGAAACGGCCGTCGTCGGGCCGGTAGCTGGGCTCCACGTAGCCCACGTTCCAGGCTTCAGGGCCCAGAACACGCAGGATTGTCGCAGGGTTCATGGTGCCGGCACCGACCTTTTCGCTGTAAGGTTGCCAGAGAATGCAGCCCTGCCGGGCCCAGTATTCCTGGAGCTTGAGGATGATCTCTTGGAATGTCGGGCTTTGCATTGTCTTGCCTTTGCTGTGGCCGAAGGGAAAACCAGCGTCTTGTGCGTTACCACAAAGTAAGCGCCCTGCTGAGGACGTTAGAGCGGATTAGTTTACCAGAGCCGGCCTGTGCCATCAAAAACCAACAGCAGGCGGAGGTGGGCTGAACGGGCTCATGACGGGCGGGGCGGAAGCTTCAGCGTGTCCGGCCGGGGGGAGGGGGCTGCATTTACTGCCTGCAGACCTGGCCGCGCTCGCAACCTAAGTCCAGGCCGTATCTATCGGGTGTGGGATCGAATCCACCCGGCGGAAACGGCCCGGGCGGAGGGGGTTCAGGACCGAGCTGGACCAAGAATCGAAGGGTGTTGCTCACGTCGGCCAGATCAACGACTCCGTCGTCGTTGGAGTCGCAGGCATCCAGACACTCAGGGTGGAAGTTGTTCAGGAAAAGGAAACTCATAGTGGCTGCAGGATCGGCGATATCCACCTGCCAGTCCGTATTGCAATCACCGCGCAGGAAAGGAGCGGAGCCCACGATTCGCAGCACGCCGTCGTGGGTGACAGCTGGACATGACTTGTTGAATACGGAAACGCGGTTGAAGACAGGCACGTTACCGGCGCCTGTAAGCCCTTCACGGAACTTAATCGGATAAAGAGTACCGCACCGTGCGTCGGAGGGCACGGCGAAGAAAACCCGGAATACGCAAGCCGGAACCTCAGTCGGAGGAAACATGTGATTGATCGGCACAGGCGGCGTTGCGTCGACAAGAATTCCGACAATAAGTTCGCCGCGGTCGTTATCCGCGTTGAAGCTGACGAATTCCGCCTGCAGGTTCTCAGTGAGAGTTCCTCCCAAATGCTCGGGCTTCAGCATGCCCTGGCCGTTTGCGTCAAGATCGGTGACCGCCAATTCGGGAGGGAAAGAAAGCGCCATGCTTATGCCTTGCAGCGGCACGACCTGCGATGTGTAGTAAAGGTTCACTGCAGCACGGCCGCCTGCCGTACCGATCGCCGGTTTGATCTCGGGCCTGTCTCCGCCGCTGTCGATACCTGCATAAAAGTGAACCTGTGGATCCAGGCAGAGACACCCGTCCTCAACCATAACGGGCCTGGATTCATCAAAAATCGACGCCCTGTTGAAAATCGGAATCGTACCCGCTCCTTTGATGCCCTCGCAGAACTTGAGTTCAAGACAAGTACTGCAGGGAGCCTTATCGTCGGCGATGAAAAACACGTTCAACAACTTGCCGATCCTGTCGCGTGGAGGCAGCATGTGGGTGAGAGGCACCGGAGGGGTGGAGTCTACAAGAATTCCTACCACAAGTTCGCCTTTTTCGTCATCAGCATGGAAGCTTACATACTCGGCTCTGACCGCCTCGGTGATCGTGCCGGCAAGGTGGCGTCCCGTTATAACACCGCGGTTGTTGTTGTTTAAGTCCAGGATATGGATCTCAGGAGGGTAACACAGCCCGAGGGAAACCCCTTGGATAGGAACGGGCGAAGTGTAGAAAAAGGAAACCTCGATCTTTTCCATGAAAGTGCCTACCGCACAGGTGAGGCGGGGAATTCGCTCGGCGGTTTGGGCGCCGACATAAAAGGTGGGCAGATTCTCGGCCGCACTGCAAAAGGTGACCGTTCCGTCCTCAAGCGCGGGGAAGTGCCGCGTTCCTTTCTGAATGAAGAAATTGCCGCAATCGCCCGCAGCGATATCTGGCAGGAAAAGATCATATGTGCGACACGCCGGCTGCCAAGGATCGCTTGAGGTGAAAGGCCGGTGCCTGTAGGTGAAAAACGCAACGGTGAGACCTTCACCCGGAGGAAGTTCCTGTCCGTCAAAAGGCGGTTCGGCGTCGAAAAGCACGCTCAGTGCGCCTTTTCCGGCTTCTATGGAGCTTTCCTGAAACTCGATCCCCGCAGCCTCAGCGTCGGTGCCCTCAGTTGAAATCCCGACCAGCTCTATGGTCAGAGGATGCCGCACGCAAACCGCATAACCCTGAAGCGGCCGTTGCGTGTCCACGCGCACCGGAACGCGTACTGTGAACTCACCAGGGCCGCCCCGGGTCTTTTCAATCGCGATCTTGTCGGTTGCGGCCGGGATGTGGAGTGTGCCGTTGTGCAGCTGGAGGCCTTCACCGACCGTTATGGTGCGGCCTCCCGCTGCAACGGAATTGCTGCGGGGCGGGTTTCCCAGCCCGTCTTCGAATCGAAGTTCAACGTCTCCGTCAAGCTGAGGCGGCGCAACCGAAACGGTACGTAACGAGGCCACCGCGATCGGTTGGTCCTCTCCCGGGGGAATGACCGGGCCTCCTGAAGGGGGCGGAGCGTCCAAAATTGCATAGACCGTAAAACCACCGGGAAGTATCTGTGAATCAAATAGCTCAGCTCCCTGGGCCGCTCCCGCCGGTCGTACATCGGTGCAGACCAGTAGTACCGGATCGAACGAAACCGATAGAGTAAATCCTTCGACCGCTTCGTCCGTGGAAAGGAGCACCGGCACTTCGACGGCGCGACCTTCGGCCGCCGGAAGACTCAGAGCTTTTTGCGCGGAAACACTGTCACACACTATGAAAATGCCGGCGCATACAGCAAGCGCCTGGAACCACCGGTTCCACTTGCTCATAGCACATTCCTCCAACCTACCGCCCGCGCGGCGTTTCGCCGCCTCCGCCTGCGCGGTTCAGTCAGGCCAAAAGTCAGTGAGCCACCCGGCCTCGGGCTCTTCGCAGTCCAGCGGATCGGGTGTCCAATCCAACCCTGCTTCGTCCAGTGGATCAGGCGGAAGGGGCCCGTCCACAAATAAGTAGTTCAATAGGTAAATGGGATCGCCTACGTCGACCCACCCGTCGTCGTTCGCATCACAGGCATCCATACAGCGGGCAACCACTTCGGGTTTGTACATAACGTCAAGCATGGCGACCGCATCAGCCACATCGAGCTGCAGATCTTGGTTTGCATCGCCGCGGATAAACAAAGGCAACCCGCCTTGAGGTTTGTTGCTTACAATAAGATCACCCGGCCGCAAATCGGTAACTCTGTGCGACTCGTTCATTGCCGCATAAGTGTTGTACACCCAAGCGTTGCCCCACTGGATGCCTTCCGGAACAAAATAAAATCGATAGTGCCTCTTGATAGTCTCCGGGGCGATGTCAATCAAAAGGTGCAGAACCGTCCGAGGTTCATCCGAGGGCGAGATCAAGGCACCGCCGAACGGAGGTTCCATGTCCATAAGGACCGCTACAACCACCACTTGATTGGCGTGATCTTCTTCGACGCTGACGAAGTCGGCCCCCTGGGCCGTTGTATCTTCGGTGAGTCCTCCCACAACTCGACAAGTGGGACACTCATGAGCGATAACCATTGAGAATCCCTGCGCGGCCGTAGGAAAAGCGGCTGCAACGGGCATTACCACTTGTTCCTGGCCGGGTGCGGCTTCAGTATCAACGATCTGGTATGTAGCGCCGGGTTCGCCCCCGCGGCAGACCCGATCCGCCGGGAACGACACCAGCAAGAAGGCTGCCGCAACAGCCCATCCGACCCGAACCCATGTAGGTCCCATCCCTCTTGCCTCCTCCAGACACTTGAAAACACATTCATTGTAGCCTCAGGAGCTCCTCCGCCACAAGGCCTCGGGAAACATTCGGAGGGCGCGGAACTCACGGCGGATCAGGGCCCTCCGGGCACGGCGCGGGAGAGGGTGCCGGTCCGCCCGCAAAAAGGTGCGCCAGAAGAAAAACGGCATCCGCGATATCCAAAAGCCCGTCTGTGTTTGCGTCTCCGGCTTCAAGCGGCTGTGGGCCCGGCCCGCCCACGAAGAGGTAAGCCATAAGAGCAACCGCGTCACTTACTTCCAACCTCCCGTCCCCGTTTACGTCGCCCCGCAGGAAAGGCGGGCACGGGCAGGGATCAAGCGCTTCAGGGCCCAATACGCGGATCTCGGCGGTCCCGTCCAGGTTCCGCACGGCGTAAATGAATCCCACTTCTGCTTGGCGCAACTTTTCGTGCGTTTCCCGGGTCAGAGAAGGCTCGAGCTTGGGCACAAACAGGAAATGCTCCACGAAATTGTGGTGAAGCGGCCTGTAGGCTTGCGCGAAAGGACTGCGGAGCACAATCGGCTCTGAGATCAAGCCTTGGATGACGGTTTCGGCGAATCCGGCAAGGGGGGCCGTATAACCTGCCACAGGGCCTGCGGGTGCAGGGGGCCAGAAAAAACGAGTGGTCACAAAGACCCCGTTCTTGCGATCTTCCAGGTACCTTACTTGAGGCCTCAGATCACCTTCCGGCTCTTCCGGTGCCAGCAGCACGGTTTCCTCGGTAACCGGGCCCAAGGAACCGGCGGGGGGAGTCAGGCCGGTTAGAGGCTTTTCATACACGGCCGTGAGATGCAGGAACCCACGACTCAGATCACGCTGGGTGAAGATCGGGCACTCGGTTAGCGGGACCGCTTGCGGAACCTCCGGAACTCTCAGGCGGTAGCGCCTGGGATCGGCCAGATCGGGGAATTCCCATGAGACGACAAGATCGTTTCCGTCCAATTCGCTGCGGTATTCCGGAAGTGCGGGAAGAACCCCCCATCTGGTGCGTACGTTGCAACCGTCGGTAAAAGTCATGGTGAATTCGGTGAAAATACCTTGCTTGAGGGTTTCTTCCGTAAGCCATGCGCTTTGCGTTTCCAAAGTGATATGCGTGTTGAGGCGCCAATTACCGAAAACCGTACCTGAGTCACCCTGATAGGTCTTGTAGGTGACTTGCTCGTTGAGCAGGAAGGGGGTGACGCTCTGGTTTGCAGAAGGCTGCGGGATTTCTCTTAACTGCTTTACAACAAGCTTTCCTTCAGGGGCCGTTTTCTTGTACTCAAAGTCAAGGGTCACCTGGTCTTTGCCGGTCCGGCGGCAATAAGTGTCCGCTGCGGTTGTAAGAAGCAAAGCCAACCGGCGATATTCCTCAGGAAACACAAGTACGGTGGCTCCCACGATAACCAGGTTGGAAGGGCGGACGAGTGTTACGTAAGGTGTCTGGCCCGCAACGATCACGGAGACCTCCTCCGGAACAGCGCCCGGTTCCGGATTCGTTACTGAAACCGCCCCTTTTTGCGTCACCAAGCGCAATTCGTAGGAGCCGCGCCTCTTTGTCAGTGTGGCGACTCCGTTCGCAAGCTCGATTTCGTCCGGAAACGAATGGTGCACCAGTATGGCCATCCCGACTTGGTGTTCCGCCACCTTCCTGCGTAAGCGTTCCAGCACCGCGTTGTCATTGTAGAAACTTGCAAAAACCCTGCGGATCGCACGAAAGACTCCGCGTTCGTTCCTCCTTTTCGGATCACAAGCGCTCGGCCCGAGATCGTCAGCGTCCAACTCGTCGGCCAGGCAACCGCTGTAGCTGTTGTAGAGACCCGCCCCTGTGAAATGCTCTGTGTCTTCCACATTTGTCGAGCTTCGGAACCTGAGCCTTGAAGCAGGATCGAAGCCGAAACGGGGATCGAGGAGACCCCGGAGTATCGCTTCCTTCTGCTCGGGCGTGAAGCGGGTTTGGGAAGGATCCGTAAAAAGCCTCCTCAATGAAGCCATGTCGGCTGCGAAGGCCTGCATATCCGCCGGCATATAACTGTACGAAGCCAGTATGGAATCGATATGTTCTCTCAGGGTTTCGCCCGTGGGAAGAACCTGCCCGAGAAACTGGAGCCAAAGATCGAAGGTAATCGCGGCGGCGACCGGTGAAGCGTCGGGGATCGCTCTGCGGAGGTATCCGAAGTTTGCAGCTTTACCTCCTACGTGTTTAATGTCTTCGGTTCCCAAGCCATCGGTCGGGACAACGTAAACCCCGAGGGGCTCCACAGGCTTCAGGTCAAGCGCCGGTGGTTCTTTAAGTGCAAGCAGCTTTTTGAGATCTTCTTCAGAGATGGCGCCTGTTGTGTCTATCAAGCGCACTTTCGGCCGGAACGGATCATTTTGCGCCTTCAGAAGAATGCGCTTTCCCACAAGCTTCCGGGCTCTGGAAGCGGTCAGAGGATCGGCGGCGTAAAGAAGGGGGACTCCGAAAGTCGCAGCAAGGATCGCAACGTGAGAGTTTGGGGTCACAGGACGTAGAGATATGATGCCTGCTACAAGCGGGGTACGTGCAGGAACGCCGTCGACGAGAAGAATGTCCGAAGGCTTAAGTTCGCCTTTCAAGAACGCTTCTTCAACCCGATCTGCGGGAACGTACCGCAAGGTCCCCAGGGCCCACCCGGGAACGAGAACCCGCGTACTGTGCTCCCACATGTCAACGGATCCGAGAAGCACACCGGCTTCTTTGAGCTCTTCCGCGTATGTTTCAGCCGCCTGGAGTTGCTCGAAAGTCGGTATGTAGAAGATCTTGGTACCGGCAGGTGCATGCACGTGATCTTTAAGAACCGCGAAGACCGCAAGCACTTCCTGCAGCTTGTAAGGGTCACGGCGGATCAACTGGAATCCGTATTCATAAGGCGAACCGTCCGAGGAATCGGTCTCGGGTGGAATGAGTACCGCCCCCAAAATCGCTTCTTGGCCTTCGGCCCGGAGCGTGCGGAGATCAAACTCTTCGGGGCTTAAAGCTGCGAATGCGTCTACATGGTCGCGAAGGAAGTCATAATGGAACGTGTAAGAGCGGCCGTCTTGAAAGCAGGCGATTTCGGGACGGCAGACCAGAATCGTAAATTTAATCCAGCGGAGGCCGTCGGGTACCGTGGATACGAAGAAAGGATCTGTCGGAACGACGATATCTTCTTTCCACGCCCCGGAGGGCTTAAGCGCCGGACATGGACCGGGGAGGCAAAGCGGCGAAAGAAAAAGAGCCGCCGCGCTGCAGACGAAGAAAAGGTGGGAGCACGAACGCGCAGGTTTCAGCACGGTCCTCCTTTTCCCGGTTTTGACCCATGACCCGGACTCTCTCATTATAGATCAAGCGACATGAACCAAAAACAGCAGAGGCGGCCGACTCCTGAAGCCTTACAACTCCCGGGTGACCGTGATTTCCCAAACGTGAGGGGTACACTCCTTCATGTCGATCTCAACCGGCAGGAATTGTCGGATTACAGCAGCATTTGTGCGCGTATGGTTTGTAGGAGGCAGTGTGCGTAACTTCCCGGATCCTGCAAGTGCAAGGGGCAGCAGAAGTTGGTCGGCTAGGTGTTGCCCCACCGGAGCCTCTGAAGACAGGTAAAGGCTTGCCTCGCGCACCAGATCCCGGGCAACTCGTTCGGCTGGATAGCCCTTTCTGCCGAAAGCGGTGAAAACTTCTGTGAGGTTCTCGCTCCGCACGGTTAGGATCAGCACGTTTCCGGGGCCGACCGAAGCGGGTAACTGGTCAATGGCGGTTTTCAAAGGCTGCGACCTCAGGCCTTTCTTAACCTCGTTTATCTCGCGCTCAGCAATCGAGCGGGGAAGACCCGCCACTACGGCGCGGACCTCAACCGCCCTAATGTCTCCTCTTTCAAGAAGCTCCAAAGGTTGAATTCGTTCTACAGGTGCAACCGTGACATCGATTCTGCCTCCTCCCCGCGGGTAAAAGCCGGGCCGCCTGAGAACGGCTGACACTTTCGGGCCCATGCGGCGCAAGAGCGGCAGGAAGGCCTCTGAGAGGAACTCAAAAGGCGGGGCAAGCGGATTATGCGTTCCTCCCTCAAGCACGAGCTCGCTTGGAAGTTCCGCCGCCAAAAGCGGAGGTAGGACGGTTTGGAGCACAAGGGTACAGCTTCCCGCCGTACCCACTGCGAATCGGTATGAACCGGGCTTTACCGCTTTGGGCCTGAAGAGAAGTTCCTGCGACCCAAGTTTGTCGCCTTGAAGCTCCGCCTCACCGATTCGGGCCGCCGCGCGTACCGCCGTGAGGTGCTGGTTTCCAAGACCGGGCTTAGGCCGTCGCGCGCGAATGTTGACGATATGCAGCGGCCGGCCGGTTACAAGCGACAGAGAAAGTGCGGTCCGGAGTACCTGTCCGCCCCCTTCCCCTTGGGATCCATCGACAACAACAACCGAGCCCTCCATGAGTGCCACCTTTTTGTTTCTTACAAGCCCCACACAGGTCTTCAATAATAGCTTGGAAGGGTTGAAACGCCAGGGGCCTTCCGCAGGCGCCTCGGCTCCTGCGGAGCTTTACTTTGTTTTTGACCGGCGGGTTTTACGCTTGCGCCTGCCTCTGCGCGGAGGCATGCGCCCGCCCCATTTCGCGCGGCGGTCCTTGTCCTCCAGGCTGCGGTTGTAGTATACACCGGGTCGCGCGGGCTTGTGGGCTTCTTCTGCAAAGCCGATAAGCTGTTTGAGAAGGTCGGGCTTCTTCTCAGCCAGGTTGTGTTTTTCGCTGATATCTTCAGCAAGATTGTAGAGCTCCCAGGGCTTATTCCTGCCCGGTCGTACGGCCTTCCACGATCCCATACGCACTGCTCTTTGACCGCCCAGTTCCCAATACAGATACCGGTGGGAGGTTTGGGATCTGCCGGCGCGCTGAGTACCCACAAGCTCGGGAACAATGGATATGCCGTCAATATCTTGCGGTGCTTGGGCTCCGGCGAATTCAGCCAAAGTAGGCAGCATATCGGGGAAATACCAGAGAAAATCACTTACCCTCCCCGACCTGAACACCCCCGGCCACCAAGCGATCATAGGAATTCTGAGGCCGCCTTCGTATAAATTGCCTTTCTGGCCGCGGAAGGCTACGCCTGTGCGGGGGTTGACATTCGGAGCATGA
>CAZGYL010000065.1:0-13385 GCA_964529985.1 uncultured Planctomycetia bacterium
GCTATACAGTCGTACACATGAATCATCCTCAGAACCCGAAAGGAACGATTTATTCAGCTTATCGTGATTACGGCCGTTTCGGCGCATTTTTCAGCGCGCGGCTTAAGGCGGGCTTCCCGCTTGTAGTTCGTTACGGGTTTGCGGTTTACAAAGGGCGGGCGCCTGAGGCGGCGCGCATACAGAGTTTATGGGATCGCTTCGCCGGGTGCTCGAAGCCTTCGCCGGTCCCGGAAATCACTGTGAGGACGGGGGAAACCAAAAGACGCAAAGCTCGTTAGACCTTGGAGATTCAAGCCGCTGAAGCGAAGTGAACTTCGAGGGAGCGCCCTTCTTGCCGAATCGTGACGTTTACGCGCGGGTGATCGGGAGGAAGGAGCGACTCGGTGCTGTTCCTGCTATCGGCAGGATCGTTGTCTTGGAGCAGTCCCACGGATTCTCCCTGAGCCAAAAGCTCCTTTATTTTTCCCTGAAGAGCTTCGGGGGTTATGCGGTTTTCTTCAATTACAAGCGCTTTCAGGTTTCTGGCGCAGAACGCTACAAAGGGATCGCGCAGGAAACTTGAAGGAAGCACGAACCTGATAAAACGCCGGGTACCTGCAAGCACCGAGAAGAAGTTATGCTTGTGCGCTCCGCGGATAAGAAAAACAAGTGGGCCGTGGACCGGAATATGCTCCTGACCCACGACGCGCACACCGCCTCTGAGGAGAAGAAAGAACCACACCACCGTACGGGCGAGGCTCTCGGGCAAAACGATAAACAGACAGCAGGCAAGGAGGAAGATCCCCACACCGCTTACAAGAAAGACCTCAGGAGCGCTTAGTTTGAGGACCCCGTGGAAGAATCCGAAGATCTCAGCTGCAACGAGCATACCACAGGTCTGCAGGAAATTGGTAGCCGCCCAAACGCTTCCCTTGCGTTCCAGAGGGCTTTCCTCCTGCAGGAAGGCGTGGTTCGGCACTATGAAAAAGCCTGCGAATATCCCTAAAAGGGTAACGGCCAAAAACGTCAGGACCAGACTGTGGGAGGTGAAGTACAGCAGGACCGAGGCTGCGGCTATGCCGGTCGCTCCCACGGGAACGAGCCCCATTTCTATGGTTCTGCCTGAGAGATGACCTGCCAGAACCGTCCCCACGGCGACGCCTACCGCAACGGTTCCCATGGGCAGGGCAGTGTGGCGTTCCGCAAAGCCCAGGTTTTCTTTGGCGTAAAGCGCCACATTGAGCTGAAAGAGGACGCCCAGCGACCAGATCGCAACGACTGACAGCAAAGTGGCAAGGAGAATCTTGTTTCTGAGGACCCGAATGTGGTCTTTAAGCAGAGGCAGGGGATTTATCCGGACTGGCTCATGCGGAGCGGCGGGAGGAACAGGGGGAACGAAACACGTCGCCACGAAACCCAAGGCGGCGGCCACGGCGAAACAAAGAGGCGCGAAGAAAAGCTTGCTGGTGAACATTCCTACGCACTCCGCCCCGAAAATGCTGCCCGAGATGATCGCGAGCATGCCGGTCATCTCGAAGATACCGTTTCCCCAAGAGAGCCGCTCCTCAGGAAGAATTTCAGGAAGGACCCCGAACTTCGCAGGCGAATAATACGTTGATTGGGCCCCCATAAGAAAGAGGCCGACAAGTAGGTAAGGCAGAATGAAATCGAAGTCCTGGCCGATCAGAAGGCCGACCATACAGAAGAGCATTACAAAAACCTCGGCTGCCTTTGAAAGCATAAGTACGCGGCGCTTGGAGAAATGGTCGGCCAGGCTCCCCGCATGCATGGAGAAAAGGATAAAAGGCAGCAGGAACACGGTGGTGGCCGCGGACATGACGCCTGCAGCTTCTTCCTTGGAGCTTACCTCGCGCATGGCAAGGGCAATGAGGAACCACCGCAAGGCGTTATCATTGAAAGCGCCCAAGAATTGCGCTGCTGCAAGACCCCAAAAGCCGCGCAAGGAGGCGCTTCCCGAAGTCGCTGGAGTCGAGCTTGTCCGGCTGCCTTTCGTCATACCGTCTCTCTGGTTCTTCTCTTTGCCCGCAAGTGCGTTTTTAACCTAACGTAACGAAGGGGAGGTCTGCAAGACGCCTTTCCGGCGGTGCCGGTCAATTCTTACCTGCCGCCCTACTCCGCAGCTCGCGCAGCTCTTTTTTGAAACCTCCCGAAAGAATAGGAAAGCGGCACCAAGTTTTGGGATCCAGGTTTTCGTCATCAAGGTGGAAAGAAGGGGCGTATCGCTCGCGCTTCCATTGGTTGCGGCACCAGAGGCGGAAGAACCTCTCGATCCATTCTACGATTTGGGCGCGGCCGTACTGTGGAAACGCTGTACGGATCTTCCGGAAGATATCGATCGGCATCAGTTTATCTCGGATAGCCGCCCGTTCGATCTCATCCAGGACCTCGTAGGGCATAAGTTCCCCTTCGTCCGTTTGTCCGGCTTCAGGAGGGCGGAGCTCTGCGGTGGGCACCTGACTTGTAACCACGCTCAGGAAAGGCATTGGACCCACTCCGTGAGGCCCCTGGGTTTCGGCCCATTTGAGCCAGTGCCGGACAAAGGTCTTGTCAATGCCTGCAAGAGGAGCCAATCCCCCGCAGGTATCTCCGTCCATGGTTGCGTAGCCCACGGCGGCTTCGGATCGATTGCTCGTTGTAAGCAGGATTGCTCCCCTGACGTTGGCAAGAAACCATGCACTTGGAGCCCGCACTCTGGCCTGGATGTTTTGAAGGGCCATGTCGTCTTGCTCCCAGGTGAGCGCTCTACCGAGGGCCCCGGAGATAAGCTTCGTGTAGCCGTCCACAAGTTTTTGAACATCAAACTCCACGTACTGCGCACCCAGCGCCTCAGCTACAGTGCGGGCTGCATTGCGCGTTGTCTCCGAACTGTGTTTGGTGGATTGGTAAACGCACAGAAGGAGTTCCTTCAAGAGGTCCTGGTGCGAAAACGCACGCTTGAGGTGAAGTGCTGGGAGATTTGCGCGCTTGAGGAACCCTTCCCAGCCGAGCTCGGCCAGGCCCAGGCGCACCATAAGACTCACAAGTACCGAGCACGTGGTTGAGTCGGCGCCCCCGCTCAGACTTACCACAAAACCTCTGGCCCGAGATTTGCGCATGTAATCAAACAGAGCCAGGGCTTCGGCCCGCGCAAACTCTTCTTCTTTTACTGAACCTGCAGCTTCCCATGGATCGGGCTCGGGCGCGGGGGGCTCCGGCTCGGTTTCAGGCCACCTGAACGGCTCCTCGACGACGCTTTCAGGCTCGATTGCAGGCCGGAATGTACCTGATCGGGCCTGCACGACTCGGGTTGCGTCCACATCTACAACCGCGGTGGTGACCACAAAGGGCTTGAAGGAAAAGCGAGGTCCTTGAGCAACGAGTTCGCCGCCGGAGGCTATAAGGGCCCCTCCGTCGTAGATCGCACGACCGGCTTCGTTGCCCAAAAGGTTCGAGTAAACGTAACTGACGCCGAACGCCCGCGCGCCCTCAAGGACAAACCGCCTGCGTATCTCTATTTTCCTGAAAGAGAAATGACTGGCGCTGGGGTTCAGGATTATATCCACTCCGCGTGCTGCCAGTTCAGAGCCCGGCCGTGTTGCAGCCCATGCGTCTTCACAGATCTCGAACCCAAGGCGGATTCCCCCGACTTCGAAGCACCAGTCGCCGAGCGCATATGTCTTGCCGTCCGCATGGAAGGTCACGCGGGTGCCTTGAGGCCATGGCTTGAACCAGCGCGGCTCGTAGTAGATCCCCTCACTTGCCAGGTATCTCTTGGCTACAAAGCCCGCTATTCGGCCGTCCACCGCAAGACATGCGGCATCGAAAACCGCGTTCTGGTATCGAAGCGGCAGTCCGAAGGAGACCACCATTCCCGCGGTCTCCGGCAAGATCCTCTGGAGCATGTTCCAAGCGGTTTCACACACTCCGGGAGCATGAAACATATCTTCACAGTTGTATCCCGAGATACACAACTCGGGCATACAAACAACCGAAGCGCCCGCGCTCCGGGCTTCCGCAAGAGCCTCGGAGATAGTCTCCAGGTTTTCTTCCCAGGCAAGCGGCGTCTGATTGAGGCAAACTGCGGCAACCTTAATGAGTTTCATGCCACGGCCTCCGCATCTTGAGAGCTTCGGTCAGGCTCAGGCTGTACGCAGGCAGCCCGGCTCTTCCCGTGCCCGCGCTCCTCCCGCAGCCGTATTCTACAGGGATCGGCCGTCTCCAGTAACCTCCTGTAGCAGCCGGGCTTAAAACAGCTCCTGCGGAATTTCAGGCCATTCGGAGACGGGCTTTCGGGTGCTCACAACGTTTATTCCGGCCTGCCGGAAGGCTGAGAACGCTCTGTGCGCCTCGTCTGTGAAGTCAGGCCCGCCGGGCACCACGACCGCTTCCGTGCAATCCTCAAGCAGGTAAACTCTGCGGGCCAAACCAGGATCGCGCTTGCGGATCTCTCTGAGAAGATCCTCTACACTCTCTTTCACACAATGACTGCTTGCAAGTCCGGCCACAAGCACCATATCCGCCCTGAGAAGTTCGTTGAGCAGCGCCTCGTTTCGAAGCCCCTCCTCCAGGACCCCTCCGTCCCAGCGTGTGGTTACTTCGGGGGAGAAGACCGAGTAGTGCTCGGTAAGCGGGTGCGAGCCTTTTGTTACCGGTCTATCGGGCGCTCCACGGGCGAAACTGTGAAAGAGGCGTGCTTCATCGATGATTCCCGCAAGCCGGTGCCCTCTTGTTCCAAGAAGGCAGTGATACGGCCACAGGTAAAGTTTGTGCTTGCCGGCGCGCTCAAGCTCAAGCAAATAGTGTAGGAATTGCTTCCGCAGCCATTCCTCGCTTACCCGCAGCTGAGCCGCCATGGCGGGATTAGGACGGTATTGCCCCTTGCGGTAATCCTCCACGGTGATCACGGTGTGGGGAGGCGGAGGGCGTCCCTCCGGTCCTATATGGGCTGCAGGGAAGAAGATCTGGAAGGGGTGATGTGTATCCAGCGTACAGGTGATCGAAGTGATAATGTGAAGATTTTTGTATATAAATTCCGCAAGCCGCTTGTGCGCCTCCATTGCACCCCGGCCCGAGCGTCCGCCCACAAAAAGGGCTCCGTCCGGGAAAGAGAAATCGATCTGGCAGTCGATTGCAAGAAGGTGCACTTTGCAATGATCTTGGAAAAAATGTCGAAGTCCATGCCGCCGCCTGTGCGATTCCGCTGCTTCTTGAAGCCAGGCGATATCGCGGACGGCGTACTCTGAATCGAACGCTCGCTCACCGCGGTAGTGTTCCGGGAGGGGGAGTTCCAGATGAATTTCCGACATAAGTTTTCCTCCTGCTTACCGTATCGAGAGTATTTCCGCCGGCCGCCGCATATTTTACAGAGTGCGTGTCAGCCTGTCACTGTAAGGGGGCCCTTTTGCCCCGCGGGAGTATTGACATGCCTCAGGCGGGGAGCCAGGATGTAATTTCGGAGAGCGGACGGACCGACCCTCCTATCGTGTCACCCGATTCCCTTACAGAGGAGTGTGCGCCATGAGAAGTGCAACAACGCGTCGTGATTTTGTCAAACGTATCGGGATCATCACCGTCGGTGCGTCGGTATTCCCCTTCCGGGGACTTCTTGGGAAAAGCTCCGGGAAGGCTAAGGGTAAGCTCCTTTATTTCACCAGATCGGCCGGTTTCGAACACAGCGTGGTCAGGCGTAAAGGGGATAAGTTGGCCTTTTCGGAACGTATCTTGACCCAGTTGGGTAAAAAGCACGGGTTCGAAGTCGTTTGCACGAAGGACGGGCGCGTCTTTGACGAGGATTTGAGTAAATTCTCGGCTATCGCTTTTTACACGACAGGTGACCTTACGAAGCCCAACAAGCGTGGAACGCCGCCCATGTCCCCGGAGGGGAAAAAGCGGCTCTTGGCGGCCGTGCGTGCGGGTAAAGGTTTTGTGGGTTTCCACAGTGCAACCGACAGTTTCCATTCGAAAGGCCCGCGGAATAAGAACCAGGAACGGCCGGATCCGTATATCCAGATGCTCGGCGGCGAGTTCATAGTGCATGGAAGGCAACAAGTTGCAAAGGTAAAAGTTGTATCACCCGACTTCCCCGGCACCAAAGGTTTCGGTAAGGAGCTGGCCCTGAGGGAGGAGTGGTATGCACTTAAGAACTTCGCAAAGGATCTGCACGTGATTCTGGTGCAGGAAACCGGAGGCATGCAGGGGAAGATGTACGAGCGCCCCCCTTACCCGCAGACTTGGGCGCACATGTACGGCAAAGGACGGGTGTTCTATACGTCCTTCGGGCACAGGGAGGACATCTGGATGAATCCGGTCGTTCAGGACCTCATAGTGGGAGGGATTTGGTGGGCCATGTGCCGTGTTGACGCAGACGTAACTCCAAACGTAGAGAAGGTTACGCCGGGGGCGTGGACCCTTCCGGTTTGAGCACGTGCTGAAACGCTGTTTTTTCTCCGAGGGCGCCCGGTGGTGCAGGGGTGCCGGGTGGCGGTTGCATTGCGCAAGTTTTGCTGCCGCTGCAACACGAGTCGACCTGCGCGAGCTTATTTGGAAGAAAAAGAGTAAGGCCGGGGTCTGTTGGGTTGGTTGGTTAGGGGTTTTTGAAGGGTTTACGTTGGTTGGCAGACCCCGGCCTGCCTTGAAGTAAAACCGTCGGCGTTCGGAAAAGCCGCTGCACTTGAGTTTCGGTACAGCGGACACGGTACCGCAGACGATTGCAAATTTTACAGGTCGGCTTTCGTGCGGACAAGTATTTTTGTGTTAAGTCGGCAGAGCTGGACAAACTATATGTGCGTAATTGTGCCGGTTACGTTGCATTATTTTGTCGAAGTATTAGAAAAGCAGAAGCCGGTCGCTCTGCATGAGATCCTGAGAGTATAATGAGCCCGCGTTCCATTCGATAAGTCGGAACGACGGGTGCGCACTCTTTGCGGCCGGATCCACCCACTGCAGGGCTTGCACTTCTCCGGTGCCCCGGCATAATGGGTCGGACGGCCCCGGTTGGAAGCTTCGGAAGACAGGAGCATAACGAAAGAGGATTGAGGTGTGCAGGCGACTTCTACAGACTATCACGGCGCTCTCCCACAAGTTCGGAACGCCGCAGTTCGTTCTCGGCGGAGGAGGTAACACTTCCTGCAAAGATCCGGAGACGCTTTGGGTCAAGCCTTCTGGCACTACGCTTGGCGGACTTACACCGGAGGCCTTTGTGGCCTTGGACAGGCGAAAGCTCGCGTCGCTTTACACAATGGAAGCGCCGCAAGATGCGGCACTTCGCGAAGCGCGTGTGAAGGAAATCCTGCTTCAGGCCGTGCGGCCCGGCTCAAAAGGCAGGCCATCTGTAGAGTCGCCTGTCCATGATTCTTTTCCGGCTGTTTTCGTGGTGCACACCCATCCCACGCTTGTGAACGGAATGACTTGCTCAGCAGGCGGTGAAGCCGTCTGCCGCGAGCTTTTTCCTGAGGCTCTCTGGCTTCCTTACGTTGATCCCGGGTACTGCCTTGCGATCCAGGTCCGTCGGAGTGTGGAGGATTACAAGAGGAGATCCGGAAAGTATCCGGAGGTGGTTTTTCTCCAGAACCACGGACTTGTGGTGGCGGCGGACGAGCCCGAGCGTATCGAAGAACTTCACAGCTTGATACTTGACACTTTGAAGCGCGCGTACCGGAGCAAAGGAATAGAGACGGATCTGCATGTGGGAGCGGCTCCGGGCGAGGAGGAGGCGGCGGCCGCGATCGAGCGGATCCGCAGTGCGTTGGGCTCTGAGGAAGCGGCATTTGTGGTATGGAGCGGGGCTTTCCCGCCGCCGGGAGGTCCTCTCACGCCGGATCACATTGTGTACGCTCACAGCGAGGTCTTCTGCGGTGAGCCCACGGCGGAGGCGATAGCTGATTTCCGCCGGCGTTTCGGGTACAGCCCGAGGGTTGTCTATTGGGCAGGCGCGGTTTTCGGCTGCGGCAGGAGTAGGTTGGAAGCGGAACTCGCTTTGAAACTGGCGCAGGATGCAGCCCGGGTGGTTAAACTCGCCGAGGCGTTCGGGGGTGTCAAGTATATGAGCCCGGAGGCGCGGGATTTCATCGAATCCTGGGAGGTTGAAGCTTACCGCCGCTCCAAGCTTGCGGACCGAAGTGAAAAACCGTCCGGCGGATAGGATCGTGGGCTCAAGGGTTTGCCGCCCTGCGGATACGAGCCACCTCCCGCGCTCCTCCAAACAACCTTGTAAGGGGAAGGAAGAAGAGGCTTCCGAGATAGTCGCGGTACAACGTTATTTCTTCGTCGTTTACTACAGCGTAATAAGAATGCTGGTTTTGCCAAATCAGGAGAAGATTCGTGTCCCATGAATAAGGCCAGTCGGCGACAAGATCACCGGCCATGGGGGCATGGGTGACGCGTATGTTTGCAATATTGCCCACAGTCCAATCGCTCCAGTGGAAGGAAAGCAAGAACGGCACGTATATGAACTCGTTGCGGTAGCGCTGTGTAGGTTGTACCCGCATGTGCCAGAGCAGGGGTATGCCGTGCATGAACCCGGTGCGCGCGAGGTCTCGCGTTACCTGCTGGTAGACGGCCAAGAGTTCCTCCGGACTTATCGAAGAATCCGGCACGCTGACCATAGCGCCGTTGCGGATTTCATAAAGGCCTTGATGGGCGCAACCGGCGAGACAAACCGCAAGCAACGGTGCGGCTATAAGTAAAGTGCTTCTTGAAGTCACCTTTTCCTCCAGTTGTTCTTCCTCTGCACGATGGTATTCCGCTTTCTGCGTCTACCGGGTCTTTATCACTATGACGGCCCGGCGTCTTCGTCTCAAGCGTCGCAAAGTGTAAGCGAGAACGAGCAAGAGGACGACTGTGCCGAGCCAACTGATGTTGTCCAAGTACCAAGTGTGAGGTTGGCCGTTTAAGTATGTGGCCGCAGCCACGATCGGCGTCAACAGAAGGCGTGTAGCGCTGCGCAGCCATTCATGACGCGCGATCAAGCGTGCAAGCGGAGGCGAGCATGTGTAGTAAGCTTTTACAAGAAGCCGCCCGGGCAAAGTCGGGAGAAGGAACCGATCGCGGAAGCGCCGCAGCACCACTACCGCCGGTTCCATTGAAGAACCATAAGCGGCTGTTGCGATAAAGCATAAGCCGCCTCCTCCGCCGCCACCACCGCCGGGCGGGGGCGGTTCCCCGGGCAGGGGCGCGAAGACGGAAAAATGGGAAACATAGAACTCAACGTAAGCATTGCCATCAGGGCCTGTGACCGTATGCGGCTGTACTTCGCTGGAAGGCAGCTCCGCCCACACGCCTGTGTCAGGATCAAACATAGCTATCGCAGGCACAGGTCCCGGCGACAGGCTCGGGTCGAAGGGCAGCCTTATTTTCGCGCGGCAGCCGGCCGGAAACTCGAGGTTCTCAGGTCCGACCAATATGGGTGGTCCGATCAGTGGGCCCAAAGTATCCTCGTCCGGAGGAGGGAGAGTTTCGTCGCAGAGGTGTGAGAGCGAAAACAGAACGTCTCCCACAGCTGTTACGCAGCTCAAAGGACCCAACGCAGGATCCTGCGGATCTGCAAGCACGAGCGCCGAGCCTTCCACCTCCGGGCAGTCAGGAGCGGATCCGGGCTCCACTTCGAGAACAAGTGGCTGTTGAGGATCAAGCTCAACGGGTGGCATGATCGCCAAGGAGGCCATTCCGCTGCCGAGGGGTGTCACCGAAATAATGCGGCTTTCTTCGGTTGCGGCTCCGTAGGGTATATCTTCAGCTCTGCAGGTGACGATCCATTGGCCCGGTTGGGTTCCTGCGGTAAGCGTTATGGTGCTCTGCGTGTCCGTGTGCGATACGGAGAAATTGCAATTGGCTGAAGGACAGGGCTCTCCCGAATCAATGGGCTCGAAAGACCAGGAGAACTGAATCCTGTCGCCGTTTGGATCCTGAGCTCGGCAGGTGATGCTTATATTTTGGCCGGTGCGCACCACATCAAGGGGCTCGAAGGTCATAACTTGCACAACCGGTGGATCGTTGTCGGTAACGAAAATCGGGCCTCCGGGTACGGCTGATCCCTGATTAGGTCTCGGCCCGGCTGTAAAGACCTGGAGATTCGGGCCATCGGGAACGGAGGCAAGGAGGATGTCGTCGATCGAAGCGAGTTGGACCCGTATCTGGGAATTGAGAGCGGCCTCCGGTTTCAGATCGACTGTAACAAGAAGCGCTTGGTCGGCGCCGGGGCCGAATGTGACTCCCTGGAGGTCTTCTACAGATACCTCGGGGCCGGGATCCTGCCATTCGGCAAGAAGATTTTCCTCACGCGCTATGCCGGAGAGGTCGGGGTCCCGGTAAAGGTGCAGCAGCGCAATGTCTCCGGTGCGGCCAGTAAGTGTCAGTCGCACTCCCAACAGAACCACGCCGGGTGCCGGCGCGCCTCCTTCTTCAAATGAGCTTGCGGTCCGCAAACGAATTTGCGAGGCGATGATTCCTGTGGTGCCGGGTTTCACATACTGTGTCGTTGCGGGATGCAAAGGCCCCGGTGTAACCAGAACGGACAGTCCGCCGAAGAGAGCCTGAAGGGCCGCCGCCTCCTCGCTCAAAGTAAGCGACCGATACATAACACGGTCGATTGTGCCGTGGAAAACCGAATCGGCGGGCCTCGGCGACCCTGCGATCGCGAAAGCGCCGGGCAGAATACCGGTGTCTTCGGCGCGCGCGATTTGGACTCCGTCCACGTACAGCGTAAGCCAGCTCGGGGATTTGGTGATTGCAACGAAATGCCAGTCCCGCGCCAGGTTGCCTTTGGTAAGAGGTGTTTGAAGAAACGCGCCTCCCTCGCCTTCATGTTCCACGACCAAGCTGCCGCCTTGAGCGGAAGACCACCCTATTGTAAGCACGTTTCTTAAAGGTTTCTGCGGGTCGAAAAGAGAGAATATAACCCCGGATTGCAAAGAATCCGGCTTGACCCAGAAACTCAAAGTCCCTTTTGTAAGTTGGGGCAGATCAGCTGCGTCTGAGGCCGGAATAACCACCGCACCTGTAAAGCTCAAAGCTCTCCCATCGAGCCCGAATCGGTTCTTCACGCATGCGGGAAGCGTACCTGGGTTAAGCGGTTGTCCGTGGTGACCGCCGATAGAGTCCAAAAGATTACAATCCAAGTCCCAGCGCGCTATCAGAGGATCCACGGCTCTGAACTGAGCCGTAATTCCAAGCGGTCTTTCTACCGTGACTGTGGTGGGGTTTTGGCTCCCTGCGAGATCTCCGCTCCAACCGGCGAAGACATAGTCGGGATTAGCGACGGCGTAAAGAGTGACTTCGCTGCCCGAGCAATATGCACCGGCATCAGGAGTCCTGAGGACCGTGCCGGCTCCGGGCGGACTCACGTTGGTTACTACAGGAATGTTGGGCTCGCAGAATCGGGCGGTAAGTGTAACAGGCCCGGTGACGGTGACGACGATGGGGTTCGCACCGTCATAAGCCGGATCGTCCCAATCGACGAACTGGAAAGGGTCGTTCGGAACGGCAAGGAGTGTGACTCGCTGGCCGAAGTAATAGCTGGTCTGATCCGGCTCGCGTTCTACTGTGCCGCCTTCAGGGGGTGAGATCGTGACGGTAAGCGGAAACTGCTTGCGCTGGAAGACCGCGCGTAAAACAACATCGCCTGTAACGTCGATCGTCCAAGGATTCTGGGTCGAGCTCACACTGGTTCCGCCTATCGACCCCTCCCACGAGGCGAAGTCCCAACCGGTTGCAGGTGTAGCTTGAACTGTAACCTGTTCCTCGAAGTAGAAAAGTTTATCAGGCGTCTTGCTTACAGTGCCTCCTTCTGAGGGATCTGCAAGCACGGTTACAGTGTAAAGTTTCCGAAAGTGCGCCGTTACGGTGACACTCCCAAAGATCCGTATGCGCAGAATTTCGTCGGTTCCGCTTATAGGGATGCCGTTGTTTGAGCCTGACCAGCGTTCAAAACGCCAGCCTTGGTTCGGTACTGCTGTAAAGGTGATCTCATCTCCGAACCGGTAAGGCCCGGAAGGTGGATCGATCTGAATAGTACCTGCACCGCGCGGTTGAACCTCGGTGCTTACTGCAAAGGCTTGCCGTTCGAAAACCGCAGTGACCGCCTTATCCCGGGTCATTCGGATTGTCGTCTGCGGGTTGGTGCCCAAAGCGTCCCCGCTCCAGTTGCTGAAAGTCCAGCCGTCCGCTGTGTTCGGTACTGCCGTAAGTCTGACACTCGTTCCATGCGCGTACTTTGGCCCGGGCGGATCCGCAGTTACGGTGCCTGCTTGAGCAACAGGAAGAACCGTTATGGTCAGAGTGAAGAGGTCCGAGACTGTTACCGAGACCTTCGCCGTGTCGGCAAGACCGCTGGGGTCTTCCACTTCGTATTCAAATGAGTCCGAGCCGCTGAATCCCGGCGCGGGCGTGTAAAGAATCCTGCTGTCGGAAATGGTTGCAGTACCGTGGCCGGGATTCTTTGAGATGCGCCGCAAGCGTAGATCATCGCCGTCGGGATCAATATCGTTTGCGAGCACATCGATCGTAACCGGCTGGTCCTCTTCTGTTGCCGCTGTATCGTCGCGCGCCTCAGGCGGATCGTTGATCGGATTAACCCGGACGGTTACGGTCGCAGTGGCATTGAACGCCCCGTCAGTCACCCTGTAAGTGAAACTGTCCGTTCCATTGAAATCGCGTTCCGGAATGTAGCGGATTCTGCTGCCGCGGCGTTCCGTTGTGCCATGCTGGGGTTGCTCGAAGTCGAGGATCGAAAGCGGGTCTCCATCAGGGTCGGTATCGTTTGCAAGGACATTAATATTAACAGCTTGGTCTTCGTTGGTTTCAGCCGAATCGTCGCGGGCTACAGGAGGTTCGTTCACACCGATAACTGTAACTGAGACTGTAGCACTAGCGGTTCCGCCCTTGCCGTCCGATACCGTGTAATCGAAGCTGTCAGGACCGCTGTACCCTGGATCGGGCGTATAGCGGACTTGATCTCCTTGAGGCACGGCAGTGCCGTGAGTAGGGTTGCCCACCGATTGTAAGCTCAGGCTGTCCCCGTCAACGTCCGAATCGTTACCCAGTACATCGATGACAACGGGTGTGTCCTCGGTTGTACTTGCCGTATCGTCTACAGCTACAGGGGGATCGTTAAGAGGGTTGATCGTTACGGTTACGGTTGCAGTATCGTTAAACTCACCGTCTGAAATCGTATATGTGAAGGTATCGCTTCCCGAGAAGTTTGGATCGGGCGTGTAGCGGATTTGATCGCCTTCAATCTGTGTTTGTCCGTGAGAGGGGGTGCCTGGATCAGATATGGTAAGCGGATCGTTGTCAGGATCGGAATCATTTGAAAGGACATCGATGAGGACCGACTGATCCTCGTCGGTTGTAGCTGTGTCGTCCACAGCTACGGGAGGCGCTGCAAACAGCGTGCCGCCGAAAAGGGCGAG
>CAZGYL010000066.1:0-13294 GCA_964529985.1 uncultured Planctomycetia bacterium
CCTCCCCGGAGGTGCCGGGACCGGTCTCGCCCTAACTTTAGTGTCTGATTCACAGGTCACAGCAAGGAAATCTGTACGTTTCCCCATGCAAGTGATAAGATGCAATTGTTATACGAGCAGGACCGCGGAAAGGGGTTGGACCGCCTGGCACGATTCTGAGGGTCTGTGGGCAAAGAACTTTTGGAGATTTACGACTAATGTCGCCCGCAGGCAAGGTAAGGACGGTCGGTAGGAAGTTGTGAATCGCGGAGGAAAGAATGATTTCCGTAGGCAGAAACGTTGTGCGCCTGAGCTTCTTTGCAAAGCTTGCACTTCTTGTCTCCTGGGGGACGATTATCTCACTTGCTGCCCCCCGAAGTAAGGCCGATCCGAAGCAGGAGGCTTTCGAGAACCTGTTTGGGGAAGCCGCCCAACTTGATCCAAAGATGATCGCAGAGGTCAAAAAACTTCCGCCCAAACAGAAACTTCTGGTGGACATAGACGGCGACGGCAAGAGCGATGAGGCTTGGTTCATAGATGACTCGTACAGACATACGATCCGTCCCATCTTGATAAAGGTAATCGATGAGGACGGGGACCTGGACACCCAGGGCCCTGACAGGGACAGTGATCTGTACATAGTTGACTGGTACGCGGACGGGAAAGTGGATTATGCTCTTGACTACGTGGACACAGATGGGGACGGTGACATGGACCAGTGGGGATTTTTCTGGTGGAAGGGGCCGGATATTTACTTCGGTCAGCAGGTTTTGGCTGTTGTGTGGAAGTTGGATATGGGTGACCACAACATCGGCTGGTGGGATGTCAACTGGAGGTATTACCAGGACATTTGCCAATACCGTTGTGGTCTTTTCGGAGACGCGTGGTCCGCAAGCTTTCGCTTGCCCAGCGGAGCAAAAGTATGGCGCAGCGTTTTCGAAAACCCGTTCGCATTTTATGATCCCGACCGCGACGGTGCCAGTGAAGTAGTTGTCCGATTTTCGGGCGCCATGGAAGGTCCTGGATCTCTGAGGTACAGCTTCGACGCCGATAGGGATGCTTGGGGACGGAGGGTCTATGACTACGATTTTTCAATAACTGCTTTAGCAAAAGGAGCTCAGGCCAAGGCAGGCGAAGCCCTCCCCAGCGGGCGCTTTAAGCTTCCTGAAAATGTGACGATTTCTTTATCCATCCGGGGGATTCCTACTGAAAGGACATTGAGCTGGGAAAAGGCCCAACAGTTCGTGCGCAATGGACCATGGGTAAAAGCTTGTCTGACATGGGACGAAATAAACGCCAATACGGAATGGAACGTGGATAGGGACCCACACGAGAGGTGGGAAGGAGTGATCGTGCAGGGATCCGATAAGTTCCCCCAAATAGGGGGACCTCCGTGCGGTAAGCGCAACAAGCGTAATGAAGTGGTAGAGAACCCGGCGAAACCTCTCCAACTTTACTACGATTCGACGGACCACCGACTCCATTTACTCGGTCGAGGTCCTGCGGTGGGATGGCTGTGGGTGGACTGGAACCTGGATGGCAGCACGGACGCGGTATACAACTATTTCGACGATAACGGCGATGGCGTATTCGATAGAAGGGAGATAGACCTTAACGCCGATGGAACAGCGGAATTCCTCTGGTCGATGCAGGGTAGCACCGGGCGTCGGATACCTCTTGATTATGAAGCTCTTTCAAGTTTCTACGTTCGGGTGCTTCAAGAAGTCCTAAGTGAGAGTCAAATCTTTATCAGAGTCGCCAAGGCGGCCTTGGGGTCCCGGTTGATAGGGCCTGACCCTGTGGAAGCGTTTTTTCTGACAAAGATTTCAGCTTGGCATCCTGAAACGAAGCTCGGACAGAGGGTGAGATCCACACCCGCAGGAGCCCGCTACTATGTCGACCTTCTGCGTGACCGTCTATTCTATAGGCTGAAACAAGCTTTCGGGAGGGAGAAAGTATGGCCTCATATCGAAAAGGAGTATGCCCGGGGACGTTACAGGGAAGCCGCCCGGCTTTTGGGAAGAAATCTTCCCATTGAGGTCCGGCCCCGGCCGCCTGAGTCCTTTCGTTGGTACACGCGCCGTCTATCTATAAAAATCGACAACAAAGGAGGGCCAAGAAGGGAAAACTGGCCGGTAGTCTTACGAATAAGAGACTTGCGCAGGACAGCTAAAGATTTTAACCCCCAAAACTGTGCTCTCGTCGCACCAAAGCCTTGGATTGACTGGCTTGAAATCCCTCACCAGGTGGATCAGATAGATCCAATGGTGGGGCCTGAGCTTTCTTTCCTTGTTGACCTACCTGAGAATGGCGAAGCCACATACTATTTATACTGGCTCCCCACAGGTAAAGCTGAAAAACGCTTCGAAAGACGCACCGGAGCGGCACGCTGGGAATCAAACGTAGGATGGGAATCTACGTATGTGGCCTACCGTTCGTATACTGGCCATTTCGACTTCTTCGGAAAACAGCAATACACATTTGATAAGCAGGCCGACCCGCGCTATACGTACGGCCGGAAAGTAGATTGGCTGATTTACCCCTTAAAGGAGGGAATTAATTACCATAAGGAGTCCGAATGGGGTATGGACGCCCTTTTGATCGGAGATTCGGCAGGAGTGGGAGGCTTAACGTTATACCTGGGCGGCAAGGATTATCCTTTATACGGGGCAGCCGAGGATCGGAATCTTGCTTTTTCACAGCGGGTTCTCTTTCAGGGGCCGATTCGATCTGCAGTTGAGATCAACATAAACGGGATTTCTCCTGACACACCTCACGCCTCTTTGCGCCTGGTGTGCGTAATTTATGCTGAACGAGAAGAAAGCGAAATCCGGGCGGAGATGAACCCCGCGCTCCAGGGAGCGCTTCTCGCTCCCGGAGTTACCAGGCTTGTGCGGGAAAAGGTGTTTTTCGACGAGAAGCTGGGTTGCTTTGGCTCTTGGGGCTGGCAAGACGATGAAATCGGAAATGTTGGGCTCGGGATCATCGTCCCGCCTGAGAGATTACATGGATTCATAGAGTGCCCTCTGGAGCGACGGGTTTGTTGCAGCATCGGAGGGAAAAAGCTTAGGTATTGGATAATAGCGCGGTGGGCCAAGGGATACCGTTTCTCCATAGCCCCCACGATTCAAAACTGGAAGAGGGACTTGACGGAATTGGCTTGGAAGCTGCACAATTCTCCCCAGATTTCTCTCAGCCCACCTGAAAAGGTACTTCCTGTTAGGCCGAAGCGCGTGATCCTTTTTCTTATAGACGGCCTCCACTGGCAGGCTCCCGAAAGGCTGGGTCTAAGTAATTTCCAAGCACTGGTAGAAAGGGGAGCTTCCTTTGCGCAGGCCTGGACGGTTCCACCTGCTCACCCCAAGAGCGGCGAGTGGGCGCAAATCCACAACTGCTCCCTGCCGAACCCTGTCATGCTTGCAGGAACCGTTTTTCTCAGCAAAGACCACAAGATGGTTCAGCATGTTTTCGGCCCGGAAACTGCTCATGTAAACAACTGCCCGGGAGCATATCGGACTTTGAACCGCGGGTTTACGTATATACATGCAAAGACAGCTTCAGACCGGTGGGCTATTGATCAGGCTATCAAGCTTCTGCGAGAAGAGCCTGTGTCTTTTCTGCGAATTCATCTGCAAGACACGGGAATTGCAGGCTACAACTGTCGAATCGCTGAGGAGGGAAAGCCTTTTAGGAAAAACATTTGGGGGCTAGGTTCTCCGTATGTGGAAAAGGCGAAGGAGGCGGATCGCCTCCTGGGAGAGTTTGTAAATGCCTTGAAAGATTTAGGATTGTACCAAGACACGCTCCTTATTGTCGCCTCGGACCACGGGCAAGCCAAAGAGGGTTGGCACCCGCCCGACGAGCCCGAAAGCGCCATCACTCCTTTAGTGTTTGTGGGGCCGGGGATAAAGGCGGGCGAGAGGTTTCCATATGCTGAACATATCGATATCGTGCCCACGATTTGCTACATAATGGGCAAAAAGCTGCCGAACAAGAACGGAGGCTGTGGCAGGGTTCTTACGGAGATCCTGGTTGGAGGAAAGCCCGTCGGGCGAGCACGGCCTCAATACCTCAAGGCACTGAACGAAACGCTTAGAGAGTACAAGGTCCTTGTTGGACTATCAGCGAATGCCGCCAAGACGAACACCCATGTTGCTGAAGCTCTCAGGAAAGCTCAGGAAGAAATTTTAGATACGGAGAAGTTTCTCCGCTGGAAAGAGGCTGGCGGACTTGCTGAGCTCATAGAGCACAATCGCAGAGTTATGAAGCGATTAAGAGAGGCTTTGTCAGTGTTAAAGAAGCAATCTGTCAAGTAGCGGGCGGCTTATCTGCTGAGGCTGAAATGCTTCCGATGTGTCACAAGGAGGTTGCCCGATAGATGTGTCCCGCTCTTCTGTAAATTCTCACCGAGCTTAACATCGGCTTCGATTGCTCTTAGTGCTCTCTTTCCGTGGCGCTTAGGGGATTTTAAATTCGCTGCGGAATCAGCCGGCCTGGCTCCGCAACGAATTTCCCACAACACCACGGAATCTCCCGCACAGAACATGCTACCCACAAAAGGAAGAGTCAAGACAAGCTGAACTGTAGGGAGCAAAGCCGACTTGCGCAGCCCCCGGGGAACTTCTCCTGAAAGCGATCGCACATTCCGCCCGTTTCCAACCGGCCTTGCGGGGACGGCGACAACACATCCAGTGTCTCGCCGGTTTTCAAAACAGCTGTTCTCACAGCCGTTCCCGTGCATTCAATCGATCGCGCGTGCCTGGTTTTCAGCCCGCGTTCTACCGCACGGCGTCCTCCGCTGTTATGGAAAGAATCGCTTCCGTACGCGCACCCCACGCCTGGAGAATCTTGGCCGCCATAAGGAAGTCTCCGGGAACAAGCATGTGGACGCCATCTTTGGTCAGGTTCCCGTGATCATTGAGTTTGCCGGTTCTAAGCCACAGGGCGTGGCACGCGAAAAGAAAAGTGTCGTTCAGTTCGACGAGCCCGAGCCCGTATTCCGCAGCCAGGCGTCTCACCGCGGCGCAGTACGGGAGAAGCGTTCGGTTCTTGACGCCCAGATTCACGGTATCTTCACCGATAATAGTCGGTGTCAGAAGATAGATCCGCGCGCTGGTCTTTTTTAGAAGAAGGTCCAGCAGCTTTCGATAGACACCGATATATTGCGGTAAGGGTACGCGGCGGGGGCCGTCGCCCTGCGGGTGCGCGTCGTCGAACCCGTGCCAGACATCGTTTATTCCGATCGAGATCGTTATCACCGTGGGTTTTTTACGCACGATGTCGCGCTCGGCCCGCGCCAGGACATCGGTGACCTTGTTCCCGCTTATCCCCGCGTTGAAAACCTTGATCGCCAACGGAGCGTAATATCGATCCAGAACCGCCTTTACCATTCGCACGTAACCCCCGGCCTGAGTGATCGAGTCACCCACCATGACGACGCGGTCGCCCTGCTTGAGAAGGAATCCTTCGGGATGTTCCACCGTGGTGCGGGGAGAAACATCTTCGTAATCGACAACCAGCGGTTTGTCGAGATAAGGCCTGAGGAGTTGTACGAATTTGCGGTGCTCGGGATGTGTCAGGTAAGCGTCACGCGCAGCTTTGTCCTTGAAGGTCACCACAAAGACGTTGTCAAAACCCTGGGACAGGCCTTCAGGACTCATGTTAGTGCCCGACTCGAACCCCACAATGCCCGGGACCTTTGCCCGAAGCGAGGTGAAGGCTTCGGCGATCTCCTTGACCTTTTCAGGGGGAGTCCCCTTTCGGTACCGGAAAAGAACAACGTGCTTGACTCGCGGTCCCGGCTTTTGTGCCGAATCAGCCGCTGCAAAAGAACCGAGAACCACCACGGCTACTCCCAGCGCACAAACTCTGGCGAAAATATCCATTTCATTCCTCCTTTTCTCCCGGAAGAAAGGGGCTTCCCCGGGGAGCGTCAACTACCGGCGCTTTTTGGTGACGACTTTTGCCCCCGCACCCCACAGCATCTGGTCCGCAGCCGTGGAGTGTCAAGAGCCAACAACGCGTCGCAACTCAACGCTTAACCGCTTATGGCTATTGGAAAAGCTTGCCCGTGCTCCTTCTTTAAGGCACTGTGGTCGATCCGGCGGCATTCCTTCCACGATCGTGGGTGTATCCGCCGGGAAGGCCGACCAGGTTGATTGGGCCAAACTCTAACACATCCTGCAACTTGGTGTGACTTGGCACGCTTTGAGAGCCGATTCAGTAACGGCTCAGCAACCCCCCGCCGGCCGTCCCGGTAGCTGCGCTCCACAGGTTCATCCCACCGGCGCCGCCTTAATGGATCGCTTTAGGGAAGCGAACGACCGCCCCAGCTTTTCCCGGGATTTTTCGTAGAAAACCGGAACTTTCTTGCGTTATAAAGGTAGGAGTTGAGGGACTGTCTTGGCATTCCGGCAGGCAACGGAACCCGGGTTAAGGGACCGAACCAGGGGCAATGGAGGTAGGAGCGATGAAGTCCAAAAAGCTACGGATCCTGCTCGCGGTGGCGTTACTGCTTCTCTTCCCGGTTCATGCTTTTGCCCAGGAGGGCGAGGGCGGGGACGAGGTGCAGCTTTTGTACCTCAAGGCGAAACTCAATCCGCCTGAGGGTGTGGACTGCCCGGCCCGCGGGATAGTGTGGGCGCGACAGCGGGGGGAGGATATCCGCATTGTGGTGGGTGTAGCCCGACTGGAACCGGGCGCGACCTACCAGGTGTCGGTTACCCCAAGTGAGGGTGATCAAACGATTCAGCTGGGTACGCTGACAACCCGGGAAGGCCGCAGGTGGCGTCCTGGGGGCAACGGCGTCCTGCTTCTTTCCACCCGTCGTGGGGACGAGGTGCCGGTTGCGGACCTTGAAGGGTTGGTCGGCGCCGAGGTGAAAGTCTACGGGCCTGTTGCTGAGGAAGAACCCGTCGGCCAGGAAGGCCAAGAGGACGGAGGGGGCGAGGCTGCAGAGCCTTCCGTTGTGCTTACCGGGGTTTTGGAGGTTGTTCAAATCAGCCACCCTCACGAACCCGAACCGATACTGAAAAGCGTAACCAAAATGACTCCACCGGACGGGGAAGAACCCTCCCGGACCCGGGGCTTTCTTACAATCCTAAAGCGTGGTGACCGCGAGAGCCTCACCCTAATCGCAGCCCGCCTCAAGCCGGGTACTGAGTACAACCTTGTAGCCCTGATATCCACGGATGACGGCCAGGAAACTATCACACTGGGCGCTTTCACGACCACCGAAAGGGTCTTCTTCTGCCCCGGCGGCTTCGGATTCCTGGCACTAAGGCAGACTCCCGAAGGTCTTACCTCACTGCTTGACTTGATCGGGACCGTCGTTGAGGTCCGAGATGCGGAAGGGAACGTGGCTCTGCAGGGACAAGTCGCCGAGGCCCGGGAGATTCAAATCCGCTGGCGGGGTTGGTGCCGGCACTGGTGGTGGCACAGGCGGCGCCACAGGGGAGAAGGAGAGGCACCGCCTGAAGCAGGCGAGGGCGGTGAAAACGAACCGGCCGGTGGAGAAGGCGACGGTTCGGCTGGAGGCGAAGAGGAACAAGAGGTTCTCAAGGCACTTGCCCTTCCGGTCAGTGTGGACTTCCCGGTCTCAGAGCCGCATGACACTGTTTTTGTGCGGGGCGACGTAAACGAAGACGGCATCTTCAACGTCGCTGATCCTATCGCGTTGCTGGGCTATCTCTTCGGCGGCAGGAAAGCGCCGTACTGCCTCGACTCGGGCGATGCTAATGACGACGGTGCCGTTGACCTTTCCGACGCGACCCGAATGCTCATGAGCCTCTTTGGTGACGGCGGCCCGTTGCCGCCGCCTTTTGCGGTCGCCGGGTCCGATCCTACACCCGACGCTAACTTTTGCAGGAGCAAGTAGGCTCGTAACTTGGAACGCAAGGCCCGTCGGGGTACCCCTCCGACGACTGCCGCCCGGCCCCTCGGCCTCCGGTCAGTAAGGGTTTGACGGCATCATTTCCCACGCGTCGAACCGGGTAACCCGTACGGGCCCGCCGTTTGCGAAGACCGAAACACCGACACTATCCTTGCGCGAGGGGTAAATACGCCGCATAACCGCTTGCCGGTCGTTTGCAAAAACCTCGACAACGGACTTGTCCACAAAGACGCGCAACTTCAGGGGCTCTCCGGGGCGAAGCTCAAAGGGACCCGCCTCGACGCTCTTCGGTCCTTCCAACAGGCTCGACCTGCGCGTATCTATTTTCAGTTTTTTCTCTTCGGCGTCGTAGAAAACAGGAGTTTCCTCCCGGCCGTCGGGCGAACGGCAAACTTTTACGCCGAACTGCCGCGCGCCGCCGCTTCTGATCTCAACGGCAAGCTCCAGACTGTTCCCGCAAACACCTTTCACCACAAGGTCTTCGCCCCCCGCCACGCTCATGCTTCCCTTCTTCACATGGTTGTACCGCAGGAGCTCGATTTCCTCCGGTACGTTCATGCGCAACATGCCGTCCTCCCCCGGCCAAAGCACTCGCGGTAGGCTCATCGTGCCGGACCAACCGTAGTCCATGCGCGTCTTAAACCCGGGGTGGTCGAAGATCCAGGCCCACATGATTCTGCGGCCTTTGTCGTCCAGAAGACTCTCCGGCGCGAAGAACGAATTGTCTACCCAGCTCATACGCGCGTGGAACGTGGGGTGGAACGCTTCGTTTTTCCATTCACCGAGATAGTACCGCGCACCGAGCCGGTGACTGATGCACAACAACATGTATTTATCGCCGAACTTGAAGAAGTCGGGGCATGAGACATCCTCGTGAATCGATACGCCCGGTACGCTGTTGGCCATGAGGTCGCCCACATACTTCCACGGCCCGGCCAGGCTTGGAGACTTCACCAGCGCGGGACGCGTGCCACCGAAGATCGCGTAGTAGGTGTCACCCTCCACCCAAGCGAAAGGGTCCCACGAACGGTACTTGCCGTGGTGAGGATCACCGGGCTTTGTTTTAGGAGTAATGGGGTTGGAGTCGAGCTTTTTCCACGTGTTGAGCTCATCGTCCAAGGCGACCGCCATTGCGTTTCCCAGCCCCACCTGGTGGTAGCACATTGTGGGGCGGCCGTCTTTGTTAACGAAGCAGTTCCCGCTGAACATGCCCGAAACAAGCCCGGTGGGATGATGCCGCCAGTGAAAGAGGTCGGTGCTTGAGACGTGGCCCCAGTTGTGCCCGCGCTCATCCTGAAAAATGTAGAAAAGGTGGTAGCGCCCCTTCCAGAAAATAGCACCGTTGGGGTCGAAAGGCATGCACCGGCCCTCTGGAACGACGAAGTGGTACCCGGGCCGAAACGGGTCGCTGAGAAGTTTCTCGCGAAGCGCACGGGCAATGGCGCTCTCGTCGGGTTTCCTGCGCCGTGCCTCGGGCCGCTTTGCCGAAGCCACAAGGTATGCACCTTCTCTGTCGAAGCACAGCTTGCCGCCGGCGATCCTTACTGCGCCCACAATGGTTGTCGCGGGGAAAGCGCCCATAAGATCCACCGCGCGGCCCTGCTCGAAGTTCCACCATGCAAACGGCTCCGGATCCGATGGCTCGTTGGGCTTAAGAGTTTCGATCGTCCTTTGATCGAGTGCAGCGGCGTAAATGCGGGCGTCATCGATACGGCCTACGAAGAAACGATTTCCGGGTGCGGCGTCGAGGTGCCTCAGGCCCATGACCACAAAACGTCCTTCGCCGAAGCGCTCGGCGCCTGCTGCGGTGTAGCAAGCGTACCTTTTATCGTTTCTGTAGAGGGTGATCTGCCGGCCTTTGTAGACGATGGCGATTTTCACGAACGTATCCGCACCTGCGCTTTCAGTGGGGAAGGCCGTTTGGTCCTTTTTTGTGCGGCGGTGGTAATCGCTGCCGGCCATCCACTTGCGGGGTGCGATTTCGCCGAAGACGATGGCATCGAACACGCCCTCGGGCTTCTCGAGCGTCAACACACTGCCGCCGCGCTGTGACAGGTTCGCCGGGCTGACCCATGCCACCAGGGTCTTATCGCCGATGACCCTCACCGGTGCAGCCGCAGCGTACCACGCGCAGGCAAACGCGATCGCCGTAACGAGAACCGGCAAAACCCTCAGCTTGCCCGAACAAAGCACGCCGGTACCAGCGGTTCTTTCTTCCATTGGCTTTTCCTTTCGTTTGCTCGGTCTCCCTCGCCTACCCTAAGCGCGCAGCAGCGTATCCACAGCCCCACAGCACAAGAGACGCTCCATGCGACGCTCCCACAACTTCCTCATAGTAGAAAGCCGAGATACCGACGGTCAAGACGCGCGCTTGATCTTCGCTGCAAGCTGTGCTCAGCTGGAAGAAACCTCGTGAAGAAAGGAAGGAGCCCATGATAAAGAACGGCTTTACGTGCCGCGGGTGCAGCTCGCTTGCGATGCCTACCCGCCGGAGTTTTCTTGCATGCGCAGGAGGTGGGGCCGCCGGTGCCTTGTGCCCTGCCTTAGGTATCTCCGCACAGGCACACCCGCAGAAAGTGAGGGTGGGACTTGTCTTTCTATCGAACAACCGAGCGCGGGACAGTTGGCCCTATCCGGGCTTTCCCTGCGAAAAACGACACCGTGAGATAATCCGGGCGCTTAGTGAAGGCTGCCCTGAAGTGGCCTTTGTACCCGTTGTCGTATCCGAGCCGAAAGACGTACCGAAAGCGCTCAGCCTGCGCGATAAGGTGCAGGGTTACTTGATTTACACCGTAACCCTCCACTGGAGTTTGACCGGACCGTTGACGCAATTGGGGAGTACCGGCAAACCCACATTGATCGCCAATGAGTTTCTCGGCGGCTGCGGTGTCTTCCTGGGCGGCCTAAGCAGGCTCCTGCGTAAAAAGGCACCCGTTGTCGGTATTTCCACAGTGCGGCTTTCGGATTTGGTTGAGGTCTGCAAGACCTTCAAGCGCCTTGGAACGGAGAACCTTTCAGCAGAAGCTTTCGCCGAGTACGCCCGTGCGGCTTACCGTGCGACCTTCGGTTCGGCGAAAGTGCGTATTGTGCCTGATGAAACGCTGAAGCTGCGCCCGATAAGTGCATGCCTGAAAAAGTTCCGCAGCTCCAGATTTCTCATCGTCGGCAGAGGGAGGAAGGGACAGAAACAGAACTTCCTGGGGGCAACAGGGATTTACGTGGGCTTCGAAGAACTCTTAGATCTGTACCGGAAAGTAGACCGAACGGCAGCTCAGGCTCGGGCTGAGCAATGGATCAAGGAGGCCGTATTCGTCAAAGGCCCCGAGCAGGAATCCATCGTAAGGGCCGCCCGGCTTTCCTACGCTGTGGAAAAACTGCTTGAACGCTACCGGACCGATTCGATCACGATGAATTGCCTGGGCGGTTTCGCCGCAGGCGTGCTTCCTGCGTATCCCTGTTTAGGTTTTATGGAGTTGTTGGACGCGGGAAAACACGGAGTCTGCGAGGCAATGCCTGACGATACGCTGAGCATGCTCATGGGACGAATCCTCACGGGCAGGCCCGGCTTTGTATCGGATCCGACGATCGACACCTCGCAAAGGCGGATCGTATACGCACACTGCATGGCCACCCGAAAGGTATTCGGCCCCGAGGGCCCCAAGGCACCTTTCCGCATTCGGACGCTTCACAACCTCGACCCGCGAGGCTGTTGCCCCCAGACGCTGCTGCCGGAGGGCTACCCGGTCACCTCCTTCCGCACAAACTTCCGTACCAAGAGCTTCGTCATACACAAAGGCACATCCCTGGGCTTTGTGGAGGCCGAACGGGGATGCAGGACGAAACTCGGAGCCCTGGTCGAGGGTGATATTGAGAAGCTGTTCCGCCACTGGGATCACTTCGGCTGGCACCGTGTAACTGTCTACGGTGATGTGGCCGAACCACTTACGGAATTCGCAAGAGCCCTCGGACTTAAGGTGGTCAAGGAAGCGTAAAGCATTCGGAACAAGAAGCGCCGCGGCTTAGGGGGCATCGCCGAGGACATGATCGGTAACACGACTACTTCACCACTGCTCCCGAACCCGGCTGGGGTCGTTGACCGAATCCTCGTAGTAGTAGTGGGCGCAGGGAATGAATATCTCCTTCGGTAAATCTTCTCCCTCGAGGTACTTGACGAACGCCTCCACCGTGCCTTTGGCCATCTTGCGGGGAAACTGCTGCGGCGAGTCATAAAGCTTTTTCTCAAAAACGGCTTGCTTTCCGGCCGGTGAAGCATCGAAACCGATCACCGTGATTTGATCCGTCTTCCCGGCCTTGCGAACCGCGGCGTAGGCACCCAATGCAGAAGGATCGTTGATCGCAAAGATGCCGACGATATCCGGGTGGGCCTGGAGAATGTCCGTCGCAACCGCGTAAGCTTCCTCCCGGTTGCCTTTGCCCGAGAGCTCGGTTACGATCCTCAAGTTGCTGTTGTGCTCTTTAAGGTAATCCCGGAATCCCTTTACCCGGAAGATACAGGAAGTCACCTCGGGAAAGCTGATGATGGCGATTTTGCCCCTGCCGCCTGTGGCCTTTATCATGCTTTCGGCGGCGAGCCGTCCCCCCTGGTAGTTGTCGCTTCCTATGTGCGAGACTATGAGTTTCTTCGCCTCCTGGTCGGTCACCTGGACGTCAAAGGTGAAAACGGGTATTCCCGCGGCATAGGCTTTTTTAACCCCTTCGCCGGCCGATTTCGAATCCACGGGATTGAGAAATATCGCATCGTAGTTCTGTGCTACGAAATCGGAAAGCTGGTTGTTCTGCCTGGCGGGATCGAGTCCTCCGCTCAGCGGGACGAGTTGATAGCCGTACCGCGCGGCTTCCGTCCGCATGACGTTCGCAATGAGCTTGAAGAAGGGATTCGTCAGATCCATACACGTCATCCCGATCTTGCACTCAGGTTCAGATCTCACCCTGTGCACACCGAGAAGAACGAGCAATCCCGCAACAAATACAGCCGTGATAATGAGGATGTTCCGTGACATGCTTTTCTCGCAGTTCTTCCCGAGTTACGTTTCTGCCGCAGGCGGCCCCGGGCGGGAGGACATGCTTCGAGCCTTGTCCAAAAGTACCGCCGCAAGAATGACCGCCCCAAGGACCACTTGCTGGGTGTAACTCTCTATCCCCAGAAGATTCATTCCGTTTTGGATCACCGATATGATGAAAGCCCCGATCAAGGTCCCCAGGATCCGGCCCGACCCTCCGGCCAGGCTCGTTCCTCCGACCACCACGGCCGCAATGACGTACAGCTCGTACATGACTCCCATGCTCGGAGTCCCTGTATTGAGCTGAGATGCTTGAATGCAGCCGCCGAGGCCTGCTGTAAGTCCGCTCACCACGTAGACGAATACGATCACGAAACCTACCGGTACCCCTGACAGCCGGGCC
>CAZGYL010000067.1:0-13250 GCA_964529985.1 uncultured Planctomycetia bacterium
CGGCAAATGTACTTGGGCAACTACATCTTCATGCGCAACGTCGTGGAAGCCCTTTCGCTCAGCGACGATCTGATCCAAATCCGGGCGAAGCAATCGCCGCTTCGTCCCATTGATCCGAAGATCAAACCGGAGACGAAGACCATTCTCAAATGGCTCAACGTAGCGGGCGTACCGTTGCTGGTGGGTCTCGCCGGGTTGCTTTACGCCTTCTTCAGGCGGCAGGTCAGTGCGGCCTACGAAAGACAGGTGGCCATGCGCCAGGGCCCCGGTGGAACCCCGAAGGCTGGATCTGGTCAATGAGTAAAGGAGGCAGCGACGTATGTCCGGAAAGCATATTCTCGGAGCGCTTATAGTCTGTGCGGTTTTGGGTGTCCTCTATTACTTCGTGAGGCCGACCCCCTACACCGAGCCCGAGCTGGTGGACGTTTTCTCGCAATTGAGCCGGAAGCTGGACCTGGCTTCGGTGGGAGAGGTGACCCTTAAGGCCACCAACGAAGGCGAAGAAGTCCAAGTCGTTCTCAAGAAACAAGAGGGCAAATGGGTACTGCCTACGCTTTACAATTACCCGGCCAACCAAAAAGATGCAGACGATCTGATCCTCGATCTCCTTGATATGGGCGAGGAGCGTTTGGTGGCTTTGAGTCCCGAATCCCATCCCGCCTACGAAGTCGATGCCGAGAAAGGAAAGAGACTCCTCATCAAGGGGATCGACGGGAAGGAAATATGCAGCTTGTGGATCGGCAAGAGCGACAGCGACGATTGGCGCCGGTGCTACGTCCGACTGGATGATGAAGACCGCGTCTACAGCATACGCCCCAATCTTTCAAGCAAGCTGAAAGCTTGGAACCTCAAGAAATGGTCAGAAAACTGGCTTGACAAGAAACTGCTCGATCTCGACGAGGATAAAGGCGAAGAGGTCGTAAGGATCGAGGTCGCGCGCAGGGACGGAAAGGGCTTTGTACTCGAGAAGATAGTACAGCAGCGGCCCGTTGAGGAAAAAGCCTCTTCGGAAAGCTCGGAAGGCAGCTCTTCGACGACAAGCGGAACGGCGGAGAAGGGAGCCGCCGATAAAACGCAAAAAAGCGGAACCGAGAAGAAGGAGAGCAAGAAAAAGGAAAGCGAAAAGCCTAAGACCATAAAAGAGACCAAGTGGTACGTCGTAACCGATGAAGGGAGGTTTGAAGCGGATTCCACGGCGCGCTCGAGTTTCGTTTCAGCGGTAAGCTCCGTATACGGTTCAGAACCTGTAAAACCTCCCGCGGACCTTGCCGACTACGGCCTCGATCCCGCTTACCTGGCGATCGAGATCACAACCGAATACACAAAGGAAGAGTATAAGAAAGAGAAGCCCAAGACGTACGTCCTTTTGATAGGCGACAGGGTACCTGAAAAGAAAAAGGAAGAAGAGAAAAAAGCGACGGAAGAAAAGAAGGAAGAGAAGAAACCAGAGGCCGGCAAGCAAACCGAATCTCCGAAAGCTTCTCCCGGGAAGGATAAGGCCGAAAAAGGAAAAGCCGCGCCTGCGGGTGAAACCCAAACCGGGAAAAAAGAGGCCGAAAAGACGAAGCCTGCTTCAACCTCTAATACGAGTTCAAGCTCCGCTACCGCCGCTGAAAGCAAGAAGTCGCCCGAAAAGGGGACTGAAGGCTCAAAGGCCGGTGACGCCTCCAAGAAGGAGGAGAAAGGTAAGAAGGAAAGCACTCCTCCGAAAGAAGAGAAGCCGAAACTTACAAACAACAGGTACGTGCACGTAAAGGGCGATCCGCGTTACATGACCCTTGCCGAGTGGAAGGTCAAGTCCTTGGATAAGAAACCCGGGGATTTCAAGCCCAAGGAGAAGAAGACAGAGAAGAAGAAGGAGGAGAAGAAAGCCGAGACTCCTGCAAAAAGCACGAGCAAAGCGGCGGAAGGAGCCGGGAAGAAGACAACAGCGAAGAAGGCTCCTTCTTCGGAGAAAGCTTCCGCCGGGAAGTCCGAGTCGGGGAAGGCCGCCGCAAGCCCGAAAGCTTCGGCTCAGTCCCCTGCAAAGCGCCTTACAGCCCGGCATATCCTGATCGCCTATAAAGGAAGCGGCATCAAAGGCGTCACCCGGTCGAAAGAGGAGGCGCGCAAGGAAGCCCAGAAGCTCTTGGATAAGATCAAAAAAGGCGAGGCGACGCTTGAGGAACTGGCAAAGAAATACAGCGACGACGCAAGAACGCGCCAAGCGGGAGGGTTGCTTGAGGACTTCAAACCTGAGGACATGGCGAAACCCTTCAGGGAAGCCGTCCTTAAGTTGAAGCCGGGACAGATATCGGATGTAGTGGAGACGCCTTCCGGCTTCTACATTATCCAAAGGGTTAAGTAGCCCGAACCGCAAGGCTGCGGGGCGGAGCCGTGCTCCGTGCTTTTGGTCGAACTGGACGTGTGACGTGCTCCGGCCGATAACGAATAAGGCATTGGGGGCAAAGGGTTGACGATAGGCACCCTTAGGGGGAGGATGCTTCTCGGACGCTCTCGGGTTCGCGGTTCTCTGGCTGCAGCAAGGCCGCCGGCTTCCGAACCTTTGAGAAGTTGTAATGGAACCCAACCGAGATTACCACATTTGGAAGATTATAGAGCTCTTTTACAAAGCTCTGCTCTCTTTCCGCGCCGTTCGCGAGCGCTACGAGGCAAAATTGGCCGCGTCGGTCGCCCGCACAGGCCTCCCCCGAGACCGCCTCGAACTGGATCCGAACGAACTTGCAGGGCTTTTTGAGTTCCGGAAACTGGAGGAGCTGCGCAACCGGTACCTTTACGCCCTGAAGGAATACTGCCACGAAATCTTCAGGGGCCACGAAACAACGGATCTCTTCGACAGGTACGTAAGCGATATATTCCACGAGGTCTCGATCCTGAAGGAGGAGCTCTATAACGTCGAACACTACGCACCTGTATGGGCCCAGGCGGCGGCGCAAAGGGAATTTGAATCCATTATGGAAGAGGCGGGCCGGATGTTTCCGCAGAAGGTGCGGCACCTTGATTTCCTCTTTTCAAGGGCTCAAGAGCGGCTGGAAGGCCTTTTGGGCAGGTTTCGGGACCGAAAAGTGGTGATCCGATCTCTGTTTCTCAACCGTTACGGCTTCGTCGCCCAGTGCTATCCGGACGGCCTGATCGGATTTTACCAGCGCATGTACCCGGAAACAGGACCGGTCGAAGGATATGACCGAGTGGGTACGAGTTTCTTGACCGGCGGTTTTTACACGCATGCTGTTGAAGCTTTTGAAGAGGGATTGAAGTTCGCCCGGACTCTCCCTGAGAAAAACTCTCCTGCAGTGGAACGAATCGTGCACCAGATGGAAAACTCCCTTGCCGAGGCCCGGGCTGCGCTGGAAAGCAGCAAGGCCACCGGAGTAAGCGCCCGGGAGGCACGCGCTCCATGAATGCTTTCGTGGATACTTTGGATGCCCGTTGCGCTGAAGGCGGGCGGCCGCTCGTTGTAGGCATGGATCCGATACCCGATCTCATGCCGCCCGATTTCGCCCTCCCTCTTGAGGCCGGGGTGAAGGAATGGGCCGAAGTTTTTGACCGGTTCGCGCGCCGGATCCTACCGCAGCTTCGGGGAGTTGCGGTTGCAATGAAATTCCAAAGCGCCTACTACGAACGGCTCGGGGAGGTCGGCCTTGCTGTGCTGCGAAAAAACATGGCCTTTGCAAAGGAAAACGGATTCCTGACGATTCTCGATGTAAAAAGAGCCGACATCGGATCAACTGCGGCGGCCTATGCAGAAGCCTATTTGGGAACACTTGAGGGGACCTGCGGCCCTGTAACCGACGCTGTGACCGTAAACCCCTACCTCGGTGAGGACGGAGTTGAACCTTTCGTCGAGCTTGCTGCGAGCAGAGGCAAAGGCGTTTTCGTTCTTGTAAAAACTTCGAATCCTTCCGGACCGCAGTTTCAAGATCTCAAAGCCCAAGGGGAACCTCTGTGGCGGCATGTGGCCCGCATGGTGGATAAGCTCGGAGGGAAGGTGCTCGGGGAATGCGGCCTGAGCGCTGTAGGTGCGGTTGTCGCCGCCACGTATCCACAGATACTTTCGGAAGTGCGCGCTCTTATGCCGCGCAGTGTCTTGCTGCTTCCCGGTATAGGAGCTCAAGGCGGACGCGTAAGCGACTTAGCCGCTGCATTTCTGCCGGGCCGCCGAGGTGCGCTTATAACCGCTTCAAGGAGCATACTGTACGCCTGGCGCTCTCGGCCCGAGCGCCCTTTTGAGCAGGCGGCACGCGCCGCGGCCGAGGAATTGGCTCAAGAGCTTGACCGACTTCCTGCTGTAGGAGGGTGAACGGGCCGTGGATCCCAAATGTGCTGCATCAGGCGGCGCCGGGCGCCCGCAGACCGCCCCACCGGCACACGCAGCAGGCCAAGCCAAGCGTTCCGGGGTTGTAGTTTTCGACGTGGACGGGGTCATTTTCCGCGGCCAGTTCATCGTAAACCTTTCCCGAAAAGCCTCAGTTGCAACCTACCTTGCGGTGATCCGCGACGGCTTTCTCTTCAACATGGGCCGACTTTCTCTGGAAAAACTCCTCACCAGGGGCTACAGGAGGCTGCGCGGTGTGCCTTGGAGCACTGTAAAGAAAGTTTTCAAAAGCATGCCGCGCACCAAGTTCACCGCAGAAGCAATCGCTGAACTGCGCAAAGCAGGTTACGCCGTGATCCTGCTTTCAAGCGGCGTTCCTGATGAGCTGGTTCAGGATCTCGTACGCGAATTGGGGGCTGATGCGGGCGCCGGTATAGAAGTCGGCCGAAGCGGTGACAGGCTGAACGGGACCGTAGGGGGAATACTTGCCCGAGATGAAGGGAAAGTGCAGTTTGTGCGGAAATATCTGCGGCTCTCGGGTCTCAAGTGGGAGCAAACCATAGCCGTAGGCGATGACGACAGCAATCTGCCTCTCATGGCCCGCGCGGGCCTCAGCATAGGGATTCATGCAACCTTCGGGGTCCGCAAGAAGGCCGATTTCCTTGCTGAACGAAACAATCTGGCAAGCGTAGTGCCGCTGATACTGCGCCCCACGATTCCCCAGCCCCGCGCAAACCCGGTAACGGAATTGTTGCGCCGATCCATACATATGACGGCTTTTATGTGGCCTTTTCTCGCCGCATACAGCCTGGAGGCGGCTTGGGCGCTTCTCGGGACAGCCTCTTGCTTTTATTCCGTCAGCGAATACCTGCGCCTCAACGGCCTTTCGCTTCCTGCGTTCGGCGCCGTTACAAGAAGAACGATCCGTGAAACCGAGCGCCGGCGCTTTGCACTCGCACCTTTGACGCTTGCAGCGGGCGTGGCATTCAGCCTTGCTTTTCCTGCGCCTATTTGTTTCGCCTCCGTCGGTATAGTGGCGTTCGGCGATACTGTGGGAGGCTTGGTCGGCCAGTTCCTGGGCAGAAAACCCCTTCCTTACAGTCCTTCAAAAACCCTCGAAGGAAGCCTTTCGGCTTTCGGGGCTTCAGCGGCGGTGGCCTCCGCCTTCCTGCCCTTGCCCCATGCCGTGGGCGCCGCTCTGGTGGGTTCTTTTGTTGAATCCCTGCCGCTCGGTGATTGGGACAACTTTTTCGTCCCCGTAACAACGGCGATACTGGTCTACCTGACCTTGTAGCCTCAGATTTGTCCCTATTTGCCGAACAACTCCGCCGCTTCACGCAGGCAGGCGATGTTCTCAGGAGGCGTGTGAGGCGGCACACTGCATGCCGAGCTCAGTATGTAACCTCCGCCGGGAGCCGCCGTCTCAAGGCGCCTTAAAGCGTCTGAGCGCACGGTCTCAACCGTGCCCCGGAGCAAAGTGTTCACAGGATCGATATTCCCTTTAATAAAGGCTTTTCCGCGCAGAAGCTCTTTTGCAGAGGCAAGATCCACGTTCCCCAGCGGAGGCGGGTCCAAAGTATCGATACCGTCGGTTCCGGTCTGGAGCATTAGATCCAGCCTGTCTCCGATCGCACCGCAGGTGTGGGTGTAAACAGGAATTCGGTGTTTTTTCTTGATCTCCTCGATAAGCTTTTTCTCATAGGGTTGTACGAACGCACGGTAATGGTCCCTCGATATGAAACCTCCCCCCGCGTAGGCGCTCGAGATAAGGACCGCACAAACGCCCGCAGCCGCATGCCGCAGCGCCAAATCGATTGCACCTTCGGTCAAGCGCTCTAGGCACGCTTTTGTTTTGCCCGGGTCATCCACCAAAGCAAGGAGCCCTTGTTTTATTCCCAGAAGCTCGATGAACTGGCTGAACGGCGAGAAGACTTCGCCGTGCACCGATAAGCGATTCCCCGCCCGCCTCAGTGCGGCCTGTACGGCGAGCCCGTGGTAAGGAGGGAAAAAATCCTCTGGATCCGCAGGATCGTCCTCGAAACCCCAGCGGTAAGGATAGCTCACCCCGGTTGTATCCCAGGGTTCAACGTAATAGAGCTTCTCAGGGTCGACCGCAGCGAAATCCACCCGGTTGCTTTCACCTTCCGGAGGAATGTACCGGGCGTTGTCATCGTCGGGCAGAACCGCCCTGCCGCCGTTCTTGAAGTAAATGATCCGGCGCCCGGGCTCTTGAACGATTCTCTCAATCCACTTCTCAAGCTCCGGATCCCTGCCGGGGAGGTTCACCAGGATACCGTCGAAACCGTAACGATCCGCAAGCTCGACAAGCGCCCGCGCAAAACCCTCCGAGGTATACCAGATGGAAAAAGCATCTTCCGAGCTGTGAAGAAAATAGTGCCCCAAAGCAAGCTGGCACATTACGGGCACGCGCGGGGGAACCCCGAGTTCCATTGCCGTTCCGACAAGTTCTTTTCCGGTCATGGCTCAGTCTTGGTTGAAAAAGTTTTCCAATTCCTCAAAAAGCTCCTTTGAATCTCCTATTGCAGAGCGCATGGGCGGCAGCGAAGCCGCAAAAAGCTTTCCGTACCACTTTGTTACGATCCGCCTGTCCAGTATGGCCACAACACCCTTGTCCCGCCGGCTTCTTATCAGCCGTCCCACCCCTTGCCTCAGTTTCAAAACGGCTTGCGGAAGGGAGAGCTCTCTGAAGGGGTCCCCGCCCCGGGCCTCTATGTCCTCCATGCGCGCCACTTGAAGCGGCTCGGTGGGCACCGCAAAGGGCAGGCGCGCGATTATCACTAGCGAGAGGGCTTCGCCGCGCACATCCACCCCCTGCCAAAAACTGTCCGTGCCGAAAAGAACCGCCCGCCCGCTCACCTTGAACTCCTGCAGAAGCCTTGATCGCGGAAGCTCTCCCTGGCACAAGGGCTTGAGCCCTTCTTGGCTCAGAACCCCGAACGTAGTCCTGTAAGCCTTGCGAAGCATGCTGTAGGAGGTAAAAAGCACAAAAGCACGACCCCTGCTTATCTTCGTGGCGCGGGCGATCCATTGCGCCGACTCCTCAGGAAACGTCTCCTCTGTGACATCCGGCAGGTCTGTCGGTACAACGAGAAGGGCTTGTTCTTTCCAGCGGAAAGGACCGGGGAAAGTCTTGAAGATGAATCTCTCCGAACCGAAGCCGTCAAGCCCCACCCTTTTCGCAAAAAAGTCAATGCGCCCACCCACCGTAAGCGTAGCTGAAGTAAGAACAAAGGCCCCTCCGCTTTCCCAAAGCGCCTCCTTAAAAAGCGGTGCCACACTCAGTGGAGCCGCACGCAGATGCACCACCTTTCCTCCCCGACCTTCCCTCACTTCCACCCACCGCACGGAAGTGTTATCGTCCCTGTCGGCGAACGTGCGAAGCGCGTCTTCAAGCCGCACGAGTCTCCCCAAAATTCCTGCAGCTTCAACGTAAACGCGCTGGTACTTATCCTCTTGTTCCGCCTTTTCCTCGAGGCGGTCGCAAATACCGCGTACATGCAGGCCCGCCTCACGTAGGGTGTCTGCGGCGGCCTGCGCCTGCTCGAAAATCGCTTCCCAGGCGTCTTCTTCTCCGCGGTAGCGGAGACTCCGAACGGATTCGGTTCCGCCGCGTTCAGCCTCCTGCGCCACACATTGAAAAAGACGGGCGCAGGCTTCGCGGGCTTCTCTGAGAGCGCTGCTCAGCTGGGTCTGAAGTTCGACGGCAAACACAGCTTCGCCCGCTTCGAGCAAACGGCCGATCAGGCTCACCACCAAACCCTTTTCCCCCCGCTTGCCCGAGCTCCATAACCTGCTGAATCGCCGTTCCACGCCGTTGTTGCTCAGTGCAACCCCGAAGAAAGAACTCGCAGCGTCTTCAAGATCATGCGCTTCGTCGAAAATCACATAGCGCCAGGGGGGAAGCACAACCGTTCCGGTGAAATTCCCGGTCTGCATCCGCACTGCAAGGTCTGCAAAGAAAAGATGGTGATTGGCGACAAGCACCGTGGCGTGCACCGCCTGAATCCGGGCCTTGAAATAAAAGCATTTCTTGAAGCACGGGCAGCGCACGTTCAAACAACGGTCGGGATCTGAGACCACATGGTCCCACACATCGGGAGACGGCGTGAAAGGCATATCTGAAAGACTGCCCGTGTCGGTTTCGGCCGCCCATGCCAGAACCGAAGAAAGCTCGGATTGTTGTTTTTCCGACTCGCAAAGAGCGGCCGCTTGATCGGCCTTTTCGCGCAGCTCATCGGCACGCCTGCGGCAGAGGTAATTACCGCGGCCTTTTAAGTGCGCAAACGTAAAGGATCGGCCTCCTTCGAGCTTCTCAAAAGCCTTCTCCAGGACAGGAAGGTCCTTTCCGACGAGCTGCTCCTGGAGGTTGATGGTGCCCGTTGCGACAACTATCCGCGTGCGATTGGCAAGCGCATAGAAAATCCCCGGGACCAAGTACGCAAACGATTTTCCACTGCCGGTCCCCGCTTCCACAGCCAATATCCGCGATTCGTTGAAGGCCCTCAGCACTTCAAGCGCCATGCACACTTGATCGGCCCGGGGTTCGTAATCGGGCAGCACCTGGGCCAGAGGCCCTTGCGGCCCGAAGAATTCCTCAACAACCTCGGGCCGCACCTTAACGACTTCCTTCGGTGGAGCCGGCTCCACAACCACATACAGTGAAGAAGCGGTGTTGTCGCACACCGCAAAGCCCTTTCCCGCCGAGGCCACTTCGCAGGCGACCGCAAGATCGGCTTTCGACGGCCGCACGTCTCCGTCGGGGTGGTTATGTATTACGAGATCCCATGAGTCGAGGTCGCGCAGTACCGCCGGCACCTCCTCTTCATCACCGCGTGCAAGCACCTCAACTTCCGCTATAAGACCTTCGGGATCCACCCTGGCTCCGAAAAAGACCTCCGCACCACCTGCTTCGGAAACAGCCTGCGCTATAGCTTGGCGTGCAGAGACCGAGAGCTTGCAACTCATGAACCTTCCTCTTTGAGCGGAAAAACAATCGCCTGCCGAGGAGGATTCTCCTGCTCTCTCGGGCCTCCTGCAAGGTGCGGGAGTGCGCCGGGGTGATCAGCGCGGGAGGTTTTGGGCGGGATTCGGTTCGGAGGAGATTCTAACGGTTGCGGTACGCGGTGCTCCGTCCGGAGAGGCTACCTCAAAGACCAGCTCCTTGCCTACTCCTTCATACTCAACCCAAAGTCCGAGCTCATAAAGGTCATCAAGAGAAACAAGCTTCCTGCCTCTTACCGACAGGATCCTATCCCCCGGGCTCAGCGCGGCCTGCTGTGCGGGCGAACCTGCTGCAACCGATTTTACATGAATAACAAGTTTCCCGTTCCCCCCGCTGCTTACAGAAAGCTGCAAGCCCACCCAGCCGCGTTCAACCGCGCGTCGCTCCTTGAGGCTTCGGGCAATACGCTGCACGGCCGCAGCAGGCAGTACTACGGCGGGAACCGGTCTGCTTTCCGCAAGAGCCCCTCCCAGAAAGGCATCCGTGCCTCTGTTCGCAGCCGCAAGCAATACCCCTGCAAATCCCCGGTCAAAAGCATAAACTATGCCGCCTTCATGACCGCGCACATAATCGAGGTCAAGCTTGTAAGCAAGACATTTTCCATAACAGCCTGCAAGCACAGGCCCCACGGTGAACCCGTAGCGCGCGGAGTGGTCCACTCCACTTGGATTTGCAACGGTAAGAACGCAAAGCCCGCGCCTTAAAGAACAGACAGGCTCAAGCTTCAGGGAAGGGAGTTCCTTTCCGACCTCCTTGCATGTCAAAAGGCACAGGCCTGTTGCAGGGTCGGCAGCCCAAAAAACAGCCGTGCGCTGTACGAGGTTATCGCACGTTACGATCATGCGGTTTGTTTTCGTCTTAAGAAGAGCCTGCAGGCCGGGACAGCAGCCGACTATCCACCGCTTTGAATCTCTCGGATTCTTCCCTTCTTCGGGCTGCCAGAAGAATCCTGAGAAGCTGGCGAGCGAAACCGCGTTACCGCTCGGGCCCTTACCCACCACTTGCACGTTCACAACCGACCGCCCGAGGCGATCAGCAAGCCGGCGCGCCTTTCGACAGGGTACATTGCCCGGGCCCGTATTCTCGGCGCCTGAGGCCGAAACTGCCTGAAAGAACAAAGCGGCTGCAAACGCTGAAACAGCAAGAGCGCTCTTTCGGTTCACGGGGCAGCAAAGCCGCGCTATTCGGTTCAGCAACATGCCTGCACCTTGCCTCCGTTTCTCACCCCGCCTGAAGCACCCGCCCTGCCTGCCGGCTGCACACAAACAGCTCCGGGACCCGGAGGAGCCGATCCTCTAAAACTCGATTGTCTCCTCTTCAGGTGCACCTGCAGGCAGTACCCCTTGCCGCGGCAGAAGCCCTGTACCCGGGGGAGCCCCGAGCTCCTCCTCTTCTATAACGGAAGTTTTTTGAGCCACCGCCGGTGTAGAAGCCGGCCTCTTATCTCCCCTTCCCAGTCCCACAAGGAAGTAAAGGCCTGCGGCTGCAAATAAAATCGCTGCCGCAGCGGCAAGCACTGCAGGCAGCCAGCGTTGTTTATCCTGTTTCCGCGCGGGCAGGAGTTCTTCTTCCCCCAAAGCGGCCCCTTCGATCCTTGCCCGCAGAAGGACTTGGTCTGTGAAATCGGGAAAAAGCGGATCGGGCATTTCCCGGGAGCCCAAAAGCGCCAAATCACGCAACCGTTCCCTGTATAAATGACCTTCTTTGCGGCATGTCGGACATGCTTCCAAATGTTCTGCGACCAATCTGCTTTCTGAAGGTGAAAGGTCTCCTGAAACGTACAGCGCAATCAGACCTTCAAATTCTTTGCATTCGGTTTTCTTCTCCGCCCGATTCCTGCCGCGGTCGTCCCACTGCATAGCGTCAGCCCTCTATTCCGCTCTCCACACCGAACCGAGCCTCCCACTTCCTCTTGAAGAGGCCCCGTGCCAGGTGCAACCGCCACCTGACGGTCGCGTGATTTATGCCCAGAATCGAAGCCACCTCCCGTGAAGGCAGCCCCTCAATATCCCGCAGGACGAGCACAACACGGTACGCCTCGGGGAGCGTCCCCAGAACCTCCCAAACCTGCCGCCTTCTCTCCGCACGCTGGGCCTCCTCCACAGGCCCCTCCCGCGAGTCCGGAGTCTCAGGCAGCTGATCGAGTGGAGCCGCCCGTGCGTTCTTGTTACGCCTCAGGCTGTCAATGGCCAAATTGACCACGATCTGGTACAGCCAGGTGGAAAACTGCTGCTTCGGATCGTAACGGTGCAGGAACCTAAAAACCCGCACAAAAGCCTCTTGGGCGACGTCCAGGGCCTCCTCGTGGCTGTGGACAATGTTGTATGCGGTCCAGTACGCCTTCTTGCGGTGGCGGTCGACCAGGCGCCGGAATGCATCCTCGTCGCCTTCTCTCGCCCGAAGGGCCAGCTCCTTGTCCGAAGGATCCTCGCTCACGCCCGCCTCTCGCTTAGGGATAGGGACAGGCAACCGGGCTCCGCCGCTCTTTCGAAGCTCTGCCAAGCGCAGGCCAAAGCCTCCACCCGAGCTTCGTATGGTTGCCTGCACAGCCGCCGGCACGGTTCTTACCTCCACCCATTATAGACGGCTCTGGGCCCTGTCCCTACGTCCACAGCAAACGCGTTCCTTTCCGGGCGTATATACGCCCGCACTGGGCCGCAAAAAGGGGAAAAAGAGCTGCTTCGCTCGTTTTTCCTACTGCGCTTCCGTTTTTTAATACGCTGTCAGCGAGGAATCTGTTGGCGGATTAGGCGCAAGAGGGGCCTATAATGCGGAAGAAGTCTCAAGCTCCGGGCTTGCCGGGCAGCCGGACAGGCCCGCGCGGTGCAGGAGCTCCGCTATCTTTTCTTTGGACAGGAACGGCCCGGTCTCAGACCTGAAAGCGCTGTGATCAAGCCCTTCGGGAGCCGGTTCTTCCTCCCCGCCGTCCGGGCTTACCACAATCAGGCCGTCACAGCGCCGCGCCCGCTCGCACTCAAGAGGTGTGAGGAGCATTTCATGGAGCCTTTCCCCGGGTCTTCTGCCCACCTCTTTGAAGCGGATACTTTCAGGAGGAATCCCCAGGGAAGCACACTCTTCCTGCACCAGGACCTCAAGTAAATCGATCACCCGCAACTTAGGCATTGGAAGGACGAAGAGTTCACCACCGGCTGCAAGGCGGGCGGCTTTCAGCACAAGAGAGACGGCCTGGCCCAAAGTCATAAAAAAACGGGTCATCTTGCGGTCCGTAACCTCAACGCAGCGTTGCTCCCTTATTTGGCTGCGGACCCGCGGTAAAACGGACCCTCGAGACCCCAGAACGTTACCGAATCGCACGGCACAAAGCACAAGCCCCGGCATAAAGCGTGAAGCTGCAGCCACGAGTCGCTCAGAGAGAAGCTTTGTGGCACCCATGGTGTTTTCAGGGATTACAGCCTTGTCCGTGCTGATCACAACAATACGCTTAACCCCCGCTTCCCGGCCCACTGTTATAACGTTTTGGGTGCCGATTACGTTGGTCTGGACGGCTTCAAAGGGGTTGTATTCGCAAACAGGGACGTGTTTCAGAGCAGCGGCGTGGAAAACCGTATCGATACCGTCAAGGCCGCGGCGGAGCCGCTCGCGGTCGCGGACATCACCGATCAGGAACCGAACTCTGGGGTCGCGTCCCAGCGATTGCTGAAGCGATACCTGCCGGGTCTCGTCGCGACTGAACACACGCACGACCTCGACCGGAAGCTCAAGCAGCTGCCGCACGATCTCGCTTCCGATCGAGCCGCTTCCTCCGGTGACCAGAACCCGCTTGCCGGTATAGAACTGAAGCTGGTCCACCGATCAACTCCCCTCTCCGGGCCGAGTGTCGGTTTCCGCGGGCGGGACCTTCTCAGCCGAAGCCGCAGGCAGTCGGGCCGCCCGGGCCCGACACCAGCTCAG
>CAZGYL010000068.1:0-13211 GCA_964529985.1 uncultured Planctomycetia bacterium
CAGGAACATTCCGGTTGGCGTTACATATTGAATGAACCCTACGGTTGCAAGGCGGATCCTGCGCGCGCCGTATGTGAAAAGCAAAAGCGGCACTGCTGTTACAACGCCTGTGCCGCAAATAAGAAGGGCACGCAACAACCCTTCCCCGAAAGCCCTCTCCAAGCTCTGCCCCCCGCGCCCGAGCAGATACCAGAGAGCGGCGGGTGCAAGCAGCAACATTTCAAGCAGGAGCCCCGGAACGGCTTCGTACCGGGCGGTCTTGCGCAAGAGCCCGTAGGAGCCGAAAGTGCCTGCCAGAACCAAAGCGATAAGCGGCAGGCTCCCGTAGTAGAAGGCAAGGTTCAAAACCCCTGCAACAGCGAAAAGAACCGCAGCAGCCTGCCGCGCTCTGAACCTTTCGCCCAGAAAAACAAACCCCAGAAGTACGTTCAGCAGCGGGTTTATGTAATAGCCGAGGCTGCAATCCATAACATGGCCCGTGTTCACAGCGTATATGAATGTGTACCAATTCGCCCCGAGCATGCATGCTGCACCGACAACGCATGCGATCCTGCGGCCTGAGCCGAGGATCTCACGCAGCTCATTCCACCTGCCGCTTAACCCCAGCAGCAACGCCACTGCAAGAAGGGTCCAAATAATTCGGTGAGCAAGTATTTCTTGGGGCGGTACGGCGGCAAGCGCTTTCCAGTAAACAGGCAGTATGCCCCATGCAAGGAACGCCGCAGCAACCGCTGCAATGCCTGCAGGTTCCGGAGAACATCCCCCTTTCTCTCCCCGGGCCATGCTGCAGCACGCAGAACGCCCTTTCAGGGCTCCAACCTCATTGGCTGCAGAACGTTGAGACGCACGGCTCGGCAGCCGGGCCTGTCGGATCGACCCCGCACTCGGGAAACGGTGCTGCAGGAGCAGGACCGCCGCCGAAAAGGTATCCCAAAACGTAAATGGGATCGGCTAAGTTGATCTTGTCATCGTCGTTCGCATTGGCGGTCTCAACGCAATTGAGGTTCTCACCGCCGAAAAGGTAACCCAGCATGGCAAGCACATCGGCGATATTCAGCTTGCCGTCATCGTTGGAATCGCCGCGGATGAATTTCGGCGGAACCACGGTGCCCACGGTGCTGCGGAACTCAATGCGCGTCCAAGGGGTGCCTCCCTCGTGCCAGGTCGGGCTTTCTCCGCTTACAACCGCAAGCAAGTGAGGCCCTTCAGCCAAGTCCCCAGGCAAAGTGACCGACAACTGCTCTCCGTTAAGCTGCCAGGTAAGTTCGCGTGCGTTCCTCCAGTCCCACGAATCCACAACTTCGACCTCAACGCCGGGTGAGAGCTCCACGGCGTGAGTCTCGGCAGGATCGACCAGATAAAGTTTCTTGGCCTTATCAAGCGCTTTTCCAGTAACCGTTAAAACGCCTCCCGGCTTTATCTGGTCCGGATCGCTGGGCTGTATCGCCTCTGCATTCGCTGCAAGCGCGCTGTTGTCTGCTCCCAGCGTAGGCTCAAGAAGAATCCCGACTTCGCCTGTTGCAGGATCCCTTCCCATTGCAACGTCGGTCGGCAGGTGCCGCCAGGCGATCGCATCAATGATCCTTCTCTCTCCGGTACCCTTAACCAGAAAGACCTCATCCCTTCCCGCGTCAAGGAGGAAAGGTGCGTGAAGGTTGTCCGGAGACGGAGTTTCGCCTTCCTCATCCGTTTCCCTGTCACACCACACGATCACGCGCTCACCCGGCTGAATCGTCAGAGCAGGGAACTTGTACTTGGTGAGCCAAGAAGGTTGATCACTCAAGTAGTAATCGCCCAGGTCGATCGCACCCGCTGTGGGGTTGTAGATCTCAACCCAATCGTCCGCGTCTCCGAAGGGATCCAGTCCGCCCTGCTCGCAGCCCTCGGGTTTCTCGCCCGAACACGGGCACTGCCTGTTTGCAGCGACCACTTCGCTTATGACAAGGTCCTGCATGTCGCCGTTGAAATAAATGCTCCCGAAAGTGGTGTCGCTCATAAAGGGGAACCGCACTGAGTTCCCGTCGGAATCAGTAACCCGAACCTCGTAGTAGACCTTCCCTGCGAGTTCCGAGTCGTCTATCGTCGCTGAATAGCGGTAGATGTCGAATTCCGGTCCGGGGTCTTTTACGAACGTAACGGTTGTCTCAGGAACGCTGTTATCCCCTCCCGAGTAAGTAACGGTCACCGCACCTTCCGGAAGAGGTTTTTCATCCCAAGCATGTACGTACAAAGTAAGCGGCGTTCCTGCGCGGGGAACAAGCGGCTCGAATCCCAAGATCCTCAAGTACGGCACCAACTTATCGTTGGGACCTCCGGGGTAGGCCTGCCGGCTGCGCACCTGCACCGCTTGGCCTTGGGTCGGGATCATGCGGCCCCACGAGCCGAGGCCGTCCGGATACCTGCCCAAGGACCAATCCGGATCCTGGGGCCCGAACTGAGGGCCGCGCCGCCGCGCTTCCCCACCGCTCCAGGATACGTAATCCAGGACTTTGAAGATTTCAGGGTTGTCGTCGGCGTCCTCATCGCGGTAAGCGATCAGGTAAACCGTATCACTGTCGGCATTAAGCGTAAAAGGCGCATGTATGCCGGCCTCGTCGTTCTGCTGGGGCTCGCCGTCGCACCAGATAAGCAGGTGCGCGTGCGGCTTGAGCGAAGTTCCTTGAATGGAATCAAGGCTCAGTCCCTGGGCTACGATCAAGGGAAACTGCGTCGGCTTAAGCTCGTTGTTGGTAAGGTAGAGGTCATCCAGGGGAACGGGCTCATCGCCGAAGTTGTAAAGCTCGATCCAATCCTCGGCCCGTTTTCTGATCTCACCGGAGTCGCCGAGCTCTTGATCTTCTCCTCCCTGCTGGCAAGGAGGGGCTGAAGGATCCTGCAGTTCGCCTTCAGCGTAGTCGGGGCAACCGGCGTTTGCAGCCAGAATCTCGTTCAGAACCACAGTAACGCTGATATCCCCGCGGCCGCCTACAGGAACTATGAACGGCAACTCGTTTATCGCATTGGCGTAGGCCTTTGTAACCCCTCCCTGCTTGTCTTCGGCCCGGATCCAGAACTCAACGACCGTGTTCTTATTGAGAGCCGGTATCCGGGCCTCAAAATCAGAAGCCGGACGGTCCGGCTCTACGATGGGCTCCATGGCGATGGATCTTTCGTTCGGGTTACCGGCCTCCCGCCAGTAGAGCACGACTTCTTTCAAATTGTTGTCGTTGTCATCGGGCTGGGGATCGTCATAGTCACGGATGGTCGCAAGCACGCGTATCTGCTGGCTTGGATCAACGATCTTTGTGAAAGTCTCTCCGTTCCCATCTTTGGTGACACCGCGGTAGGAACGCACCTGAACAACAGGCGGCAGGTTTATCTTGGGTGCGTTGGGAGCTCCGCTTGCCCGCTCATCGGTCACCATTCCGATCGTCGGTGTTTCCAGGTAGCCCCTCTGGGTTTTGTCCCCGTCAGGGTAACAACCATAAGTCTTGTTAAGAGGTATGAACGGGATTTCAAAGCCGTCGATCAGAGTCTTGCCGTCTGCCTCATAAAGCCCTATCCATTCGCCGCCGCCTGCAAGCCTGAAGGGAGCTACATGAGGTGCGATCTCCCGGGGGCAGCGCGTCGGTCGTTCGGGCGTACCGCACTCTTCGAACCCGTGGTAGTAGCCCGCGCACCAGATAACGACCGTCCCCTTGGGCTGAACCACCAGATTCGCCTCAGCCGGAATGCGCCACCTGGTGGGAAAAGCGCAGTCGTCGCTCAAGTAGAGGCCCGTCATGTCGACAGGCTCGTCACCTGGGTTGTAAATCTCCACCCAGTCTGAATCTACGAATCCGGCGTTTATGCGCGGATCCGGGTGGGTGTCTTGAAACCCGTAGCGATCCGAGCCGAACGGATTGGGCCGGGACATGACCTCGTTGATGACCAGATTGGTCCCGGCCTGAAGCAAAATGGGAACAAAAAAACCCACAAGCCCCAAATAGATGCGGTTAAGCATACACCTTCTCCTGCTCCACAAGCTTCTCGGTCGACCTTGCTTTTCAGATATCTACTCTATCATTTCAGGGGGAGGGGTACAACGCCGCCCCGGCCCTCTGAGGCCGGCGGCAGCCCCCTAAGACCGGCTCCTGCGGCCCAAGAAGCCCGTTCCGGCGGTCCTCCAGGCCGGCGCGGGGCAATAAAAAAGGGCGCCCTCAGGCGCCTTGCTTCTCTTCGGCCGCCAGGCGGAATCATAACTGGTGGGCTCACCAGGACTCGAACCTGGAACCTACTGATTATGAGTCAGCCGCTCTAACCAATTGAGCTATGAGCCCTGCGATCGACCGTCGCCTTTCCGCCTCTCTGACGGCCGACTCAATATTCAGCTCCGGTTCGTTGCCCGCGCGGTTGCGCGCTCTTCAGCAAGAATACCAAACCCCTGAACCGGGTACAGCTAAATAGGATAGCCACTGCCGTGTGGTTCCGCAAGCTGCGGCTCTTTTTTTGACGGCATTCAGCTTACTTTTGTCCCGGGCTTCAGATCCTTATCGCAGGTTATAAGCCCGACGCGGCCTCCCTCTCCTTCCTCAACCCCGGCAAGGAGCATCCCCTGGCTCCAAACCCCGCGCAACTTCCGGGGCTCCAAGTTGGCAAGCACCACCACCGTGCGGCCCACCAATTCCTTCGGCTCGTAATACTCCCTGAGGCCTGCAACAAGCTGGCGGTGCTCAGAGCCGAGGTCCACCTTAAGTACGACCAGTTTATCCGCGTCGGGGTGTTCTTCGGCTTCCAGGATCTTTCCCAGCCTCAGGTCAAGCTTTTGCCAAGTTGCAAAGTCAACCATGTTCTTGCCTCCGGTTTTTCAAACCCTTAAAGCGCTGGATCATGTTCGCCGCCCCGGCCGCTTGGAGATCTTTCTGAAAATACGGTGCTCGGGGCTTTCGCGGGGCGACAAGCACCTCCGGCAGCGCTTTCAGCCGAGGCTCGGGCTTTTATCAGACCGCTTGCTTGCTCAGGAGAAGAAACCTTCCTCTTTCAGCTCCTGCAGCAACCTTTCTGCAGCCTTGTGCACCTTCTCGATCGTGTCATAAGTGCCGGCCTCGATCTCAGCACGGATCCGCTCCACAAGGTCGTGCCGCACCTCCGGCAATGAAGCCAGCTTGGCCTTCAGCCGGGCGATTTCCGATATCGAAACAGTATCGCGCCGGGCTTTCGGATCCACCTGCTGGGGTTTTTGGTCGGTTGGGCGGACAACCTCACGCCGCGAACGAGGGGCTTCAGGTCCCGAGGGGGGAATCGGACCCTGAATGTATGTCATACCTGCCTCCGTTGGGTTGGGGCTGCCAGCTGAGAGATAGGAGCTCTCATTTTCCGAAGTAACGTCATACCTATTATCGGCCCCGAAGCGGCGGCACTGAAGCTTTTTCGGTACCGCTTCCCTTCGAAGCTCGATCCTCCACCTGCAAAGCGTCCTCAGGGACACCCGCAGGGCTTCCAATCCGTCCGCCGTCCCAAACAAGGATATTCAAGGCAAGTAAAGGGCGCACAAAAAAGGGACCTGCACATGAGGGTCGTCTCTGCAGGTCCCCGAGAATCAACGACCTACGTAGCTGAAGCGGCTTAGGCCGGGTGAGCCTGAGCGGGACCAGCTCCAAGCGATTACTGGCCTCGGTCCTGAAAAGCGCCCCGCACCGGTCTTTACCGGCTCGGGGCGCTTTGGGTGAGTGATCGCACCGGGGAACCCTGTCAGCCGCGCTGGAGCACGACCTCCACCTGCTCCCCGGGCCCTACGCGAAGCTCTTCTATGGCCTCGCGCACTTCCTTTTCATTGGGCTTTCTGAATTTAAACGTCCTCACCCTGTAGGTCCCGGGCGGAATGTCTGAAAACACAAACCTGCCCTGAGCGTCCGTGCGGGTCCCCCGCGTGACATTAACGCCGACCCCTTTCAGGAATACCTGGATTCCGGAAAGCGGATTCCGGTCGGGCCCGATAACAACCCCTTGTATGCCGGAAGACGGCTGGAGGGTTACCACAAGCTCTTCCTTCTGGAGATTGGGGTCTACCTCCTCACTTACGGTCGGCACAAATCCTTCTGCTGAAACACGCACCTTCACTCTTCCGGAGCGAAGCCCTTCAAACTTAAACGTTCCGTCAGGTCCGGTGGTTACAGTGGCACGGGGAGTGCGGCCCGGGGCCATGCTGAACTTGCTGACGCCTCCGACAACCGAGACCTTTGCACCGGCAACAGGCGCGCCTGTTGCATCAAGAACCCGTCCCACAAGCACGCCTCCGGGCAGCAATGTCAAGGTGCCTACGTCGGTTATCTGTCCCGCGTCAACCCGAACGTTTTCCAAGGTCGTGCCGCGGTATCCCGGAGACTGAACGTTCAGCGTGTAGGTACCCGGAGGCAGGTCCTCAAACTTGAAGCTGCCGTCCACGTTTCCGAAGGTCTTAAACCGGGTGTTACGCGGCCTGCTGTAACCCTGGTCGATTTCAACCGGTATGGGCTTGACGCTGAACGCGCGGACCGGCTTTCCGTCCTGATTGACCACAATCCCGCTTACACCGCCAAGGGGAGGCAGCTCAAGCAGAACATCCTGGGTGTCGGGTTTTACCTCTTTCAGCGTTACCCGGCCGTAGCCGTCAGCTTCAGCAGAGACCTCAACCGGCTGCGATCCCAGGCCTTCGACCTCCCAGGAGCCGTCCTCCTTTGAGGCGGCGCCCAACTTGCGCACGCCGTCAACCGAGGTGTCGACCACGGTTATACGCGCGCCGGGCACGGGCCTTCCGTCCGTTGTCCTCACGACACCTGCAAGGCGGTGAGCTTTCGGCAAGGTTACCGTTATCCCTGAAACACCTGCGCCTTCTGCAAGGGTCACCGCCTCGCTTCTTCCTTCAAGGTAACCGCTTGCACTTGCAAGCACCTCGTATGTGCCGGCACCCAGGCCGCGCAGCACGAACCTGCCTTGTTCGTCGGTTGTGCCGAAACCACCGCCGAATGCAGCCTCACGCTCGCTTGCCCCCGGTGCAACGGCTTTCACGCGGGCGCCTTTTACAGGATTGCCGTTGTCGTCAACCACGATTCCGCTCAATGAACCGCCGCTTTGCATCTGGATCTCAGCTTCCAAGATCTCACCGGGCATGATCTGGAAGGGCTCCGATTCCCACTTGAGGAAAAAGCGGTGCTCGGCGATCAGCTTCACGCGCCCGCGTGGTGAGATGTTGTCGATCTGGAACCTTCCGTCTTCTCCGGTGGTGCAGTAACCGAGATAGCGCTGCACCGGTGTTTCTTCGTCGGGAAGCAACTGCACCATGACGTTCACATTGGCGATCGGCCTGCCCTGCGTATCCTTCACAATGCCTGTGATCCCCGAGGCTCTGTCAAGCTCAAAATCCTTGTTTACAACCTTGCCTTCTTCAACCACCACGGCTGTGCTCTCAGGCCGTGCATATCCGGTGGCTTGAACGTTGAGGTGTTTCTTGCGAAGCGGTTTCACGCTTACCACAAGCTGATAGTGCCCGTTCTCGTCTGTGATGGACTCTTTCCTGACGCCTGCAAGATCATGACACCAAACCCGCGCACCGGGGATCGGGTTCCCGTCGCGATCGCGGACGAATCCGGCGATTCCGCCGCCGTACTCCATGGTGACGGTGAGATTCTCCTGTGGCACTTCAACGTTCTTAAGCTGCACGGAAGCGTAGTCATCGTGGCTTACGATCAACGTGTAGGAACCGGGGCTCAGCGTATCGAACCTGAACTGTCCGTTCGCATCGCTTTCCACCTCAGGTTCTTTTTCCCGGTTCACGGCAACGGTCACCCGCCGTGCGGTGGCCCGCGAACGCGCTCTGATAACCGCTCCCTGAATGGGTTTGCCTTCCGGATCCACCACTCTGCCGGCCAAAAGAAGACCCGGATTAAGTTCAATGACAGCCGGTTCCGCCCTTCCCCTGTACACACTCACACTCACATGCGACTCCTGAAAGCCGGGTGCCGATGCATAGAGGATAAACCTGCCTTCACCCAGCGTACGGAATTCAAAAGTACCGTCGGCCGCCGTGGTCACCGAGTCCAGAGCGCCGCGCAGAGCGTTGGCGATCGCCGCACGAAGATCGGACGGTTTGCCAAGATCACGGTATGCCTCAACCGTGGCGCCGCCTATCGGAGTACCGTCCGCGGTTACAACGCGCCCTCCAAGGATCGAACCGGGGGACAGGCGGAAATCCACATTCCTCGATCCTGCCTTTATGCCTCCCCGTTCTGCGGGCGTGTAGCCGTCGGCCGTAACGCGTACAGCACACACAAGGCCCTTTTTAAGCCCGCGCAGTACATAATGGCCGTTTTTGTCCGAACGCGCTTCAGAAAGCGGGCGTTCCAATCTCTCCTTGTCAAGGAGTTTAATGATCCATTCGAATTCCGAAGCACCTTCTCTTCCCAGGGCCTCATAGGCAAGGACTCTGGCCCCCTCGATCGGAACGGAATTTTCATTCATGATCCGCCCGCTTATCGTATCCCCGCTGTACAGGACAAGCTTCACGCGCACGATCTTTTTGTCCCCGGTTGCAGCCACCACGCGGCTATCGGTCGTAGGCGCGTATCCAACGGCGACAGCAGAGAAGCGGTAGTAGCCTTCTTCGATCCAGTCAGGGGTAACCGCAAGGCCGTTTCTGTCGGTTACAAGCTTGGCCACTACAATTCTCGCCCCTGTTCTCTCCTCACCGTCTCTTACCTTGTCGATCTGTACCTGGGCGCGGGGAACGGGCTTGCCCTGTTCGTCCACAACATGCACTTCGACCTTCAACTTACGCCGGACCCGCTTGGGAAGTGGTTTGACCTCGGTCTTCGGCGTGGTTGAAGGCTGAGAGGCCTTTCCGGCGGCGGCGCCTGTATCAAGGGCCGCCTGTCCGGTGGTGTTTGTGGATTCCTGAGGGCCGGTTCCGATAACGACATACAAAACGAGCCCGATCATGATCAGGCTCAGTGCCAGGGCTACGACTAGCTGACGCATAAATGAACCTCCTCAAGGAGCGGTGATCCACCCATTACCAAAGCAGAGGGCACTTTGACTGCAACTTAAAGAACACAACTGCAAAGGATATGCCGAAAGACCGCTGAGGCAACTGAGCCGCCCCCGCTACCGCCCTGCGGGCGGCAAAGACCCCTGCTTCGAAGAGGCGGCTCTACCTGTGTTTGAAAGTTGCACAGATGCCGGAGTGCGGGTGTTTGGTCCGAAAACACAATGCGCCTCTCGGGGAGGCCCGGCCGAGCGCAGCGGCTTCTCCCACAGGCACCAGGTGCCGCTTGAACGCATCTAGTTCATAAGTGCTTGCAAAGCCCTGTCTCAGGAAGCCCCACCTCGCCTCAGCGCTTCGGGCAGGCGGGTTGATGTTCGCTCCGGCGGGAGGATGGTACCTTTCAATGACCATTCCCTAAGCTGGGGAGCGGTATCCCCGGGGGAAAGGACCAGTTTGAGGAAAGTGGGCCCGCTGTGAGCGCTAAGAGCACAACGACTTTCCACCCTGAAACAGCGCGTAAGCTCCTGGGGTGGGCCGAAGAGCGCACCACCGGCACTCTGCGAGCCGCCCTGCCCGAGACGCCCGCAACCTTTCTGATTGAAGAAGGCCGGCTGAGGGACGTGGCCTTTGAGAACAGCGACACCTTGGATCTGGCCTTCTCGCAAGTGCTCGATGCCGCCTCTTACCGCAAGGCCGCAAAGGCCGCAGCCAAAGAAGGTTGCAGCGTGGGTACTGCGATTCTGCGGCTCGGGCTGCTTGACGACTCACAGGCCATTGAAGCGGTTCTTGCTTTCCTGACAGGCTGCATTAGCGAGGCCCTCAAGCTGCCGCCTTCTGAGCTTTTCCTGGAAAGGCTCAACAAGGCTCCGGCCGCACTCAGCGACTTGGGAACGAACTACGAGCTTAGCGTTCCCCTCCACGAGCTTCTCTTCAACGCACTTGCAGAGTTTGAGGCCTGGGACTTTGTAGTTGAAAACGTCCCTTCGGTAAGAGACGTCTACTACGCAACCCCCCGGGCGGTAATGCTTTTTGACGACGGAGAGGATCACGCCGCTGAGGCGGCGATTCTCCAGGCCGTTGACGGCAAACGCGATGTGGCTGAGGTCATAGAAGCAGCGGGCCTTGAGCCCTTCTCAGCCCTTTCGGTGGTAAACGCACTTGCCGACGAAGGCTTTATAGAGCTTGTCAACCCGGTTCAACTCTTCCAACTTGGTGTGGCCGCCGAAGAGGCCGGGAACTGGGAAAAGGCGCTCCACCTTTATCAACGGGCTCTCCAGCGCGGGCTTGATGACTTCGACCTCCAGCTCCGCCTTGCAAGAGCTCTCGATAAAACAGGCCACACAGACCAGGCGGTGGAACGCTACCTGCATTTCGCAGAAAGGTGTGCAGAGGAGTTCAGGCTCGAAGATGCGCGAAGAGCGCTTAAGCGCGCTGCAGAGCTGAAACCGGATGACCTCCAAGTAAGGCGCAACTTCGTTGAGCTTCTTGTACGATCCGACCAGAAAGCCGAAGCTGCGCGCGCTTCGATCGAGCTTGCAGGTATCCTTGCTGGCCGCGCGCAAAACGAGGAGGCTGTTGAGGCTTTACGCCAAGCTATCAACTTGGCCCCTGAGGATGCAAAACTCCTCCAACAGGCAGTCCAGCTTGCGCGCCGACTTGAAGCGGGTGAAGAAGCGGCCCAGGCCGAAGAGCTGCTCAAGAAGGTTTTTGCAGAACAAGCAGATACACAAGAAGCCCTTCAGTTTTACCAGCGGCGGCTTCTTGAAGGCGATGACTCGCTTGAGGTAAGGCTTAAGCTTATTGATCTTCACCTTGCGCAGGGAAACCACCAGCAGGCTCTCGAGCACCTCGATGTGCTCCTTTTCCCGCCGCACCGATTCGGCATTCTTGACAACGAGCACCTCAGGCGCCTGCACCGCAAGCGCTACGAGCTTTGCCCCGGTGACCGGCGCTCGCTTTGGTTCCTCATTGAAGATGCGCGCTTGCGCGGTGACCGGGCGCAGGCTGTCACTTACCTGCGCGAGTTGATCGGAAAGCTCAATCCCGAAGAAGACGGCCAGGAGTTGACCGGAGCGCTTAAGCGTCTTGTCGACCTTGCGCCCCAGGCTCTTGAGTACCGCAAGCAGCTTGCAGCTGAGTACGTGCGCGCAGGCAAATTGGACGAGGCCGTAAAGCTGCTTCGGGACTACGCTGAGGTCGAAGCCGAAGCAGGCAGGCAGGAGGAAGCCGTTCAGGCTCTGGGAGAGTGCGTGCGGCTTGTACCTTTCGATATTCAAAGCAGGGAACAGCTTGCAGCGCTCTTAGAGGACGCAGGAGAAGCTGAAGAGGCCCGGTGGCACCGCCGGCTTCTCGGCCTGGCGGCGATAATATGCGGAGATCTTTCCAAAGCGCAGGAGCTTCTCGGCAAGGGGCTTGCGCCCGAGGAAGAAGCCCTTGTTGCTTTTCTTCTTGCCGATCTTTGCGCGCACCGCGGCGACCGCAGAATGGCTGCCGAGCAGTACGGCCGAGCCGGCAAGCTCTTTCTTTCCGGGAAGAATTTCGGTCTTGCCAAGCACTGCGCTCACAAGCTCCGCCAGCAAGGCACCCATGCCCCGCTTGCAGAAGAAATCGAGCGTGGGGTTGAAGCAGCGCTGAAGCCCGCACCGCAAGTTCCAAAGCAGGGCAGTACCACTGAATCCGGTGACGAGGCGTTTGCAGCGGTCAAACAGCGCGTTGTCAAAGGATCGGTCGCCTCAATAACAGCCCGGCTGAGGAGCCTCAAGGTAGGCACCCCGCTGGGCCCCCAGGGAGCTCAAAACAAGCCCCAAGGTGGAAACGCAAAGAAGGAGGAGCGGGCGCAGACCGTAAGCGTCTCCTCGGCACTGAGCAAGCTAAAGGCCCTGAGCAAGGGAAAAGCCGGCGGCGCAGGAGCCCCGCCGGCAGAGAAGGCTCCCAAGCCCGAGCCGGTGGAGACAGGACCGGAGCCCGAGCCTCCGAACCAAGCTCAGGAGGCTAAGAAGTCGGAAGGCGGCACCCCGTCGGCAGCCAAGCTGAAAGGCGCTGCGGCCCGGCTGCGGGCCCTTAAAGGTGGCCCGCAGAAGTCTGGCGGCTCTGCTCCTAAGGGCCGAAAGAGCGAGACCGATCAGGGAGAGCCAGCCGAAGAGAAGCCCATCGAACCCACCGCGCCGGTTCAGAAGAAGGCCAAGTTGAACTCAGCGGCTTCGCGTCTGGCCAAGCTCAGAAAGAGCTGAGCCGGCCGTGCAAGGGGAAAGCCGGTCGCGCGTCTGTCTTGACGCTCAGAGAGGGCGGCGGTAGATTTTTATTGCGGGCCTTTTATCTGCAACCCGCTCTCGTGCGTACACAGTACCGGAGGCGGCATCGCCAAGTGGTAAGGCAACGGTTTGCAAAACCGTCATCCCCGGTTCGAATCCGGGTGCCGCCTCCATTTTCCTTCCGGCTCAAAGCGCTCGCAGCGGGGTAGTGGCGGAATGGCAGACGCGTGGGACTTAAAATCCCATGCCGGGTTCCCGGCGTGAGGGTTCGACTCCCTCCTACCCCACCACCCCCCAACCCACCTCCTCAAGCACCTCCACCGCACCGCACTTACAAGACAATGTTCTGCGCCAGACCAAGTCGAAGAGACCCGTGCATCTATCCGCTCCTGGTCCCTCGGGATCCCCACTGCAAGCCCTTGCCGGCGTGCGGGGCATATCTGACAGCCCAACATTGACCTGCTACCATAAGGCGTAGGATAATCCAAGCGGGATCGCTGCAATCGAGGTGGATAATGTGGATCGCGCAAGAGACAATTTTCAGAAAAATCGTAACTGAACCGATCGGAACCGGCATTCAATGTTTTTCAATAGCCTTTCGCCAGAAGCTCCCTCATGGAGCTGAGCCATATTGCACCGCAGGAGCTTTATCTCTAAGTTCAATTCCACTTAGTTGAATTTCGCGAGTCAAGGAGCCTAGCTCATATGTTGACCGTATTTGCCGACGAAAGTGGAATTTCGGGCAACTTTAAGTGCTACGGGATCGGAGCTCTTGTTCTCGCTGAGGGCGAGCTGCAGCGCTTTGAATCGTTCTTCCGCCAAAGGTATAGCGCTCACCACGTCCAGGGTGAGCTAAAGTGGAAGAAAATAAGGAAGAGTTATGGGATGCTGAACCTTACACTCGATATCTTAGCGTATTTTCTACAACGGAGAATTCGGTTCACGGTTATTGTCGTTTACAAAGAATCCTATGACAAATGGAA